>NZ_DFTP01000049.1:13991-23824 GCF_002381585.1 Marinimicrobium sp. UBA4209 | reverse complement strand
ACCGCAGGGGCACGGATCGTTGCGGCCCACTTTGCGTCCGTCGCGCACGAACGGCTGGCCGCCAGGCTCGCCCTCGCCCGCCGGCTGCTCCGCCGCCTGTTGGCGACCACCGCTCAGGGCCGACACCTCGTCGTGCTGCAGCTGCATCTTCTGACGTTCGCGCTCTTCGCGCCGCTTGCGCTCCATCTCCTCCATCTGCTCCCGGGTCACCGGCTCCACACGGGCCAGCAGGTGAATCACTTCATGCTTCACTTTATCCAGCATGCCCTGGAACAGATAAAACGCTTCGCGCTTGTATTCCTGTTTGGGGTTCTTCTGAGCATAGGAGCGCAGGTTAATGCCCTGACGCAAGTGATCCATGTTGGCCAATTGCTCTTTCCAGGCATTGTCCAGTACCTGCAACATCACCTGCTTTTCGATCTCGGTCATCACCGGCCCGATACGCGCACACTTGGCGTCGTAGGCACCCTGCACTTCCGTCTGGAGTTTTTCGCGCAGCTTTTCCTCGTGTAACTGATCGTCCTCATCCAGCCACTTGGCCAGCGGCAGCCGCAGCCCGAACTCCTGCTCCAGACGCTTCTCCAGACCCGTCACATCCCACTGTTCTTCCAGACTCTGGGGCGGAATGTGTTCGCTGATGATCTCATCGACCACATCAAAGCGCACCGAGTTGATGGTGTCGGTGATCGTTTCGGCTTCGAGCAGCTCGTTGCGCTGCTGATACACCACCTGCCGCTGGTCATTGGCGACGTTATCAAACTCCAACAACTGTTTGCGGATGTCGAAGTTGCGCCCTTCCACCTTGCGCTGAGCCTTTTCGATAGCGTTGTTCACCATACGGTGCTCGATCGCTTCGCCCTTCTCCATACCCAGGGCCTGCATGAAGCCCCGAATGCGGTCTGAAGCGAAAATCCGCATCAGGCTGTCTTCCATCGACAGGTAGAAACGGGTGACCCCCGGGTCCCCCTGACGACCGGCCCGGCCGCGCAACTGATTGTCGATGCGGCGCGATTCGTGACGTTCGGTACCGATGATATGCAGACCACCGGCCTCAATCACCTGCTCGTGACGCTTTTTCCACTCGCTTTTGATCTGCTCGATCTGGGCATCGGTGGGGTTGTCCAGCTTGGCGACTTCGGCTTCCCAGTTGCCGCCGAGTACGATGTCGGTACCCCGACCGGCCATGTTGGTGGCAATGGTTACCGCGCCCGGTCGGCCGGCCTGAGCGATGATTTCCGCTTCCTGCTCGTGGTACTTGGCGTTGAGCACTTGGTGGTCTATGCCCGCTTTTTTCAAGCGGCTGGACATTTCTTCCGACGTCTCGATGGATGCGGTGCCGACCAGAATCGGGGCCTTCTGCGCTTGGTATTTTTTGATGTCTTCAACAATTGCGTCGTACTTTTCCTCGACCGTGAGATACACCAGATCATTTAGGTCAATGCGCTGCTTGGGCTTGTTGGTGGGAATCACCACCACGTCCAGACCGTAAATCTCCCGAAATTCAAACGCCTCGGTATCGGCCGTACCGGTCATACCGGACAGTGTGGGATACAGGCGGAAGTAATTCTGGAAGGTGGTCGAGGCCAGCGTCTGGCTCTCGCTCTGGATCGGCACGCCCTCTTTGGCCTCGATGGCCTGGTGCAGGCCTTCGGACAGCCGGCGACCCGCCATGGTGCGCCCGGTGTGCTCATCGATAAGCACCACCTGATTGTTCTGTACGATGTATTCCACATCCCGATGGAACAGCGCACGAGCGCGCAGGGCGGAGTTGACGTGGTGCAGCAGCCCCAGATTGTTCGCGGCATAGAGGCTCTCTCCCTCCGGCAACAGTCCGGAACGGGACAGCAGGTCTTCCACTTTCTGGTGTCCCTGCTCGGTCAACTCAACCTGGCGGCTTTTTTCATCGACCGTGTAATCGCCATCCTCACCCTCTTCCGGCACCGGATTCAGGTTCTGAATCAGCTTGCACATGCGCATATACAGCTCGGAGCTGTTCTCTGCCGCACCGGAGATGATGAGCGGGGTACGCGCCTCGTCAATCAGGATCGAATCCACTTCGTCCACCACGGCGAAGTTGAGCGGCCGCTGGACTTTATCCTTCAGACTGAGGGCCATGTTATCGCGCAGATAATCAAAGCCGAACTCGTTGTTGGTGCCGTAGGTTATATCCGCCGCGTAAGCGTCGCGCTTGTCGGCGGAGGGCTGCATGGAGCGGATGACGCCCACGGTCATGCCCAGCTTCTGGTAGACCTTGCCCATCCAGGCGGCGTCTCGGGATGCCAGGTAATCGTTCACCGTGACCACGTGGACGCCACGGCCGGTCAGGGCGTGCAGGTAACAGGGTAAGGTGGAGACCAGGGTTTTACCCTCACCGGTACGCATTTCGGAAATCTTGCCCTGGTGCAGGGCCATCCCCCCGATCATCTGAACGTCGAAGTGACGCAGACCCAACGCCCGCTTACTGGCCTCGCGAACCACCGCGAACGCTTCCGGCAGCAGTTGATCCAGGGTTTCCCCCTGCTCAAAGCGTTGTTTGAATTCCGTTGTCTTGGCCGCCAGGGCCTCATCACTGAGCGCTTCCAGCTCGCCTTCCATCTCGTTGATTTTGGCGACTGTTTTGCGCATACGCTTCAATTCGCGCTCGTTCTTCGAGCCGAACAGGGACTTCACTAATTTACCGATCATTGTTATTACCGTACTTGAGCAATTTGCGGGTGAACGACTGTCACCTCGTCGGAAAACCGACGAGTAAACCGAATGTGGCTTGCGAAAGCAAGCGGGAGGGAGGGAAATTAACGGCTGGCGCGATGGATATAAGTCGCCGGATCCACCGCACGACCGTTTTTGTACACCTCGAAGTGCACGTGTGGGCCGGTAGAGCGGCCGCTGGAGCCCATCAGAGCGATGACCTGGCCTTTTTTGACCACATCACCGACTTTGACCAGGTTTTCTTTGTTGTGCGCATAGCGCGTGGTAAAACCGCCGCCATGATTGATTTCCACCATCTGGCCGTAGCCATGGCGATCTTGCGACCAGGTAACCACACCGGCGGCCACCGAGATGATTTCGGAGCCGTCTTTACCGGCAAAATCCACGCCACCGTGCCACGCCACCTGACCGGTGAATGGGTCGGTGCGACGGCCAAAGCGCGAGGACATCCAGCCTTTCTTGATCGGGCGACCGGCGATAAAGATGTCGTCCTGCAACTTGCGCTTGGCCAGCAGGGCATCCAGGGTGGCGAGCTGCTGTTCGCGGTTCTCGATCTGATTGGACAGCTGATCGATCACGCTGATGAAATCGGGGGGGGTGTAGGGATCACCGATGGTGGCGGTTTCCGGGCCACCCAGGGCGGGCGGCTGACTGAAGTCAAACTCACCTTCATCCAGGTTGGCGAGGCTGGTCAGGTGCTCACCCAACGCATCCAGACGCATCAGACGGGCCTGTAGCTCGGCAACCCTCAGTGTCAACGCGGCCACTTGGGACCGGGCATGCTCGCGGGTTTCTTCCACTTGCGCCTGCTGCTCGGCCAGGGTGGCTTCCCACGCCCGCCGGGACTCGGCGGTAAAGACATCACTATTGCCATTGAGCGAGCTCAGCCACTGCGCACCCAACACCCCGGCCGCCGTGACCGGCATCCCCAGCAGGCAGATGGACAGCAGTGCACGCGTCCAGCCACCCAAGGAGATGCTGCGCGTCTGGCCGTGCTGTTTACTGACAATAATGATCTTCATGAAGCGGATATTACCCGTTTTTGTGTCCGGATTGCACAGTACTAATCGGCATTTTATGCCGATTATCTATATCAAATCCGTCTAATTTTGGTTCACTTATAGCTGTCGGCACTAAACAGCATCGTCAACCAAAGAAAAATCCATGAATTTCAACGTGTTATGTTATTTGGGGCATCTCAGCGAATCAAGACGAAGCGCTGAGCCCGGAATCAATCGCCAAATATGGCATATAAAGCCCTGAATTACCAACTTTTCGGCTATTTGGAGCTGGTGTACCCGGAATGAAAAGGCCGCGCTGTCACCAGCGCGGCCTTTCGGGCGAATCGGGATTCGCGAGCGTTTCCCGCCGATTTACACCGCCAACAGCGGCTTCATGTAAGAGATCGGCGCGGTGCTTTCGTCTTCAAATGTCACCACTTCCCAGGCATCGCGCTGGGCAATGAGCTGACGCAGGGACTTGTTATTCAGGCCGTGACCTGACTTGTGGGCCCGGAACTCGCCAATCAGGCTGTTACCCAGCAAGTACAGGTCGCCAATGGCGTCGAGCACCTTGTGCTTGACGAACTCATCCTCGTAACGCAGACCGTCTTCGTTCAGAATCCGGTAGTCGTCCACGACAATAGCGTTGTCGACGCTACCACCTTTCGCCAGACCTTTGGAGCGCAGGTACTCGATCTCGTGCATAAAGCCAAAGGTTCGAGCGCGGCTGACTTCCTTCACAAATGAGGTGCTGGAGAAGTCCACGGACGTCTGCAAGTTGCGCCCCTCAAACACCGGGTGGTTGAAGTCAATGGAAAAGGTGACCTTGAAGCCATCGAAGGGCAGGAAACTCGCCACCTTGTCGCCTTCTTCAACCGTTACCGGCTTCTTGATCCGGATAAACTTCTTGGCCGCCGCCTGCTCCTGAATACCAGCGGACTGAATCAGGAACACAAAGGGCCCGGCGCTACCGTCCATAATAGGCACTTCTGGCGCGCTGACCTCAACGATGGCATTATCAATGCCGAGTCCGGCCATAGCGGAAAGCAGGTGCTCAACGGTAGATACCCGCACATCGCCCTTGACCAGGGTCGTGGACAGCGTGGTATCGCCGACGTTTTCGGCTTTGGCTTCGATCTCAACGACCGGATCCAGATCGACCCGGCGGAACACGATTCCGGCATCCGCAGGTGCCGGCAGAAGGGTCAGATATACTTTCTGACCGGTGTGCAAGCCAACACCGGTGGCCCGGATGGCATTTTTGAGCGTGCGTTGTCTGATCATTACCCTGAGTAGCCCACCTTTGGCTGTGGCATAAGCCCCCTTGTGAGGCGCTGCTGCCGAGTTGTAAAAAGGACGCAATTGTAACAATTTTTCATTTCAGTCACTACTGAAATAGCGCTGAACATGCACCATTTTGGTGACATTTACCTCTTTTTACGGTTTGCGGACCCTCTAGCGCGGCAATCCGTGACACAGATCACGTTTCAACCTCTCAGATCCTGACCGTTCTCCGCCCAACCGGCGTGCGGGCCTGAACTCGACCCGGCTCGCCGGTTGCAACGGGCGTGAACTATGACAACAACCAGGGCAAAGGTTCTATACAAAGTTCACAACCCCTTCCATTGCCTCAGACTATTGACTCTTTCCGACCAATATTCCAGAGAGCAATTCAGACCTCTCAATCCGCCTGACGGCGCAGGAAAGCCGGAATGTCCAGATACTCCAGTTCTTTCTCGGTTGCCGGTGCGGTCGCCGTGGCCTGCCCGGTGGCCTGAGCGTTCTGGCGCATGACCGTGGGGCGCTCGTAACTGCTGTAGTCCACTTCACCGGTGTTTTTGCGGCGGGTATTGTCTACCACCACCTTGGTTTTACCGGCGGGCTTTTCTTCCTTTGCGGGGACGCCCAGGCCCGTGGCCACGACGGTGACCCGCAGCTCGTCGGACATTTCGGGATCGATCACGGTACCGACCACCACGGTGGCATCGGAGGAGGCGAACTCTTCGATGGTATTGCCCACCTCAGAGTACTCGCCCAACGACAGGTCGATACCGGCGGTGATATTCACCAGAATACCGCGCGCGCCCTGAAGGTTGACGTCTTCCAGCAGCGGACTGCGAATGGCCGCCTCAGCCGCCTCGCGGGCCCGGTTCTCACCGGTTGCGTGGCCAGTGCCCATCATCGCCATGCCCATTTCGGACATCACCGTGCGCACGTCGGCGAAGTCGACGTTGATCATGCCCGGACGGATGATCAGGTCGGCAATACCCTGTACCGCGCCGAGCAGGACGTTGTTGGCGGCCTTGAACGCATCCAGCAGGCTGGTGGACTTACCCAGCACCGAGAGCAGTTTTTCGTTCGGGATGGTGATCAGTGAGTCCACCCGCTCCTGCAGCTCCTTGATGCCGGCGTCGGCGACGACCATGCGCTTGCGACCTTCGAAGGGGAACGGCTTGGTGACCACCGCCACGGTCAGGATGCCCAGATCGCGGGCCACTTCGGCCACGATCGGCGCCCCACCGGTACCGGTGCCGCCGCCCATACCGGCAGCGATGAACACCATGTCGGCGCCGCGCAGTACTTCGGCGATGCGCTCACGGTCTTCCATGGCGGCCTGACGGCCCACTTCGGGGTTGGCGCCCGCACCCAGGCCCTTGGTCATGCTGTGACCCAGTTGCAGTACGGTGCGCGAGTCGATGTCCTTGAGCGCCTGTGCGTCGGTATTGGCGCAGATGAACTCCACGCCCTCGATGTTGCTGTCGATCATGTGCTTGACGGCGTTGCCACCGCCACCACCGACACCAATGACTTTAATCACGGCATTTTGCGGGATGTTGTCTACGAGCTCGAACATAGTATTTCCCCTTTTCCTTTACCAAATTAAAAATTATTGAAGTAACAAAATGAGCAAACGGTAATTTAAAAATGACTTTGAAACAGTTTTTTCAAGCGACCGAACCAGGAGTCGTCGTTGTCTCGGACATGCGTGATGGCCCTCCCCTCTTGCTGTTGCTTGATGGCGTATTGCAGTAAGCCCACGCCGGTTGAATAAATGGGGTTGTTGACAATATCTTTGAGACCGCGAGTGTTCTGGGGCGCACCCAGGCGCACCGGCATGTGGAAAATTTCTTCTGCCAGTTCAACCACACCCTCCATTTTCGCGGTGCCCCCGGTCAGCACGATGCCGGCGGCAATCAGATCTTCAAAGCCACTGCGCCGAAGCTCCGCCTGCACCAGCGTAAACAGCTCGTCGTAGCGCGGTTCAACCACTTCGGCCAAGGCCTGGCGGGACAGATCCCGCGGCTCGCGATCGCCCACGCTCGGCACCTTGATGGTTTCATCGGGACCGGTCAGCTTCGCCAGGGCGCAGGCGTATTTGATTTTGATTTCTTCCGCGTGGGGCGTCGGGGTACGGAACGCCATGGCGATGTCATTGGTCACCTGATCACCGGCGATGGGAATCACGCCGGTGTGACGAATGGCCCCCTCCTTGAACACCGCAATATCGGTCGTGCCGCCACCGATATCCACCACGCAGACACCCAGCTCTTTTTCATCTTCGGTCAGCACCGAAAAGCTTGAGGCGAGCTGCTCGAGAATGATGTCTTCCACTTCCAGCCCACAGCGCCGAATGCATTTCTCTATGTTCTGCGCCGCATTTACCGCACAGGTGACCAGGTGAACCTTCGCCTCCAGACGAACACCGGACATGCCCAGCGGCTCTTTGACACCCTCCTGATCGTCGATCAGAAATTCCTGCGGAAGAATGTGCAGGATTTTCTGGTCCGCCGGAATGGCCACGGCCTGGGCGGCATCAATCACCCGCTCCAGATCCTGGGGGTACACTTCCCGGTCCTTGATCGCCACGATGCCGTGGGAGTTCAGGCTGCGGATATGGCTGCCGGCAATACCGGCGTAGACCGAGTGAATCTGGCAGCCGGCCATCAGCTCCGCCTCCTCGATCGCCCGTTGAATGGACTGCACGGTCGATTCGATATTCACCACCACACCCTTCTTGAGTCCGCTGGAGCGGTGTGAGCCGATCCCCACCACTTCCAATTCGCCCTCGGGAGTAATGGCACCGACTATAGCGACGACTTTGGATGTACCGATATCCAGACCGACAATCATCTTGCTGTCAGCTACATGGGCCATTATGCGAACCTCTTTTGCATGTCACAGTTTTCCATCATTGCGTTTCTGCTTCTTCCTGTTGTGCTTTCCAGGCGACCGCCACCCCGTTGTGATAGCGTAAATCTACCTGCTCTATGTCGTCCCAGCGCTCGCTCAACTGCCGGTCATAGACCGTGGCGAACCGCTGCATCTTCTCCAGCACCTGATCCCGTCCGATCACCAGGGCAACTCCATCGCTCAGTGTCAGGCGCCAGGCATTTTTCCGATCACTTCTCAGCGACTGAATACTCAGCCCCCGATGACGCAGCATCTGCGCCAGATCCTGGTAACGCTCCATCATCGCCACGGCATCCGCATCCGATCCGGCCAGCAGGGGCAAATGCGCCAGTGCCGATTGATCGTCAACGGCAATGATATCTCCGCCGCGATCCAGGAACCCGATCTCACCCCAACGGGCAATCGGCTCCTCCTCAATAATTTTCACGTGCAGCAGATCCGGCCAACGCCTTGTCAATGCGGCCTGGGCCACCCAGGGCTCCGCTTCCAGTGCCTCCTTTATCGCCGCGAGATCCAGCTGCAAGAATCCTTCCCCCAGTTGATCACTCAGTAACGTTTCGATCCGCTTACGGCTCAGGTAGCGAAACGTTCCCTCGACACTCACTTCGGCGACCGGCCGGTTCAACCATCCGCTGATCGGCTCGATCAACCAGCCTCCCGCGCCGATCAATACACCCACCAGTAACACCGGGCCAATCCATCGGCGCCCTCCCCTGAGCATGGCCCCCCAGTCCTTTCGGGGTTGGCTTTTGCGGGTGGCGCCGCGCGGCGTCACTCTGCCCTGCCCGGGAATCCGTTTTACCGAACCGGACTTCATGACTCCGTCTGGCAGGCTCGCACAATCCGCACCACCAGCTCGGCGAAACTCAAGCCGGCGGCCTGTGCCGCCATCGGCACCAGACTGTGGCTGGTCATGCCCGGCACGGTGTTCACTTCCAGTAAATAGAAGTTACCCAGGTGGTCGGCCATCACATCCACCCGGCCCCAGCCCCGACAACCGAGGCTGTTGAATGCCTGCAAGGCGAGCGCCTTGAGCCCCTGCTCGCGCTCTGCATCCAGGCCGCAGGGGCACAGGTAACGGGTGTCGTCGGCCAAGTATTTGGCGTCGTAATCGTAAAAGCGGTGGTCCGTTTCCAGCTTGATGGGAGGCAGTGCCTCACCGTCGAGAATGGCCACCGTGTATTCACTGCCGGTAATCAGGCGTTCAACCAACACGCTGCCGTCGTAATGCGCCGCATCCCGATAGGCCTGGGCCAATTCGGCACCACTCTGCACCCGGGCCATACCAATGCTGGAACCCTCGTGGGCCGGCTTCACAATGGCGTCACCACCGAGATTTTTCAGAATCTGATCCCAATCGCTGTCCGCATTGACCACGGCAAACTCGGGTGTGGACAAACCAATACCCGCCCACAGTTGTTTACTGCGCAGCTTGTCCATCGCCAATGCCGAGGCTGACACATCGCTGCCGGTGTAGGGAATGCCCATATACTCGAGCACCCCCTGAATGCGACCGTCTTCACCGCCGGGGCCGTGCAGGGCGATAAACGCCACGTCCATGGGCGTGGCCTGTAACTGGGCAATGGCATCCGCTCCGATATCAATCCCCACCGCGTCCACACCGGACTGGCGCAATGCGTCCAACACCGCGGCCCCGGTCTGCAGGGAAATTTCCCGCTCGGCCGAGGTTCCGCCGTACAACACGCCCACCCGACCCGGATTGAACCCGGCGGAGGCAGCGGACATTGTGTTGTTTGCTTCTGTGTTCACTTCGATCAATACCTCAAGGGCCTAGCGCAACTTGCGCTGGGCGAGTTCACCTGCCAGAGCGCCGACGTTACCGGCACCCTGAGTAATCACAATATCGCCCGGCTTGACGATATCCCGAATCACATCGGGCACATCATCCACCGACTCGACAAATATCGGCTC
>NZ_DFTP01000049.1:12275-13903 GCF_002381585.1 Marinimicrobium sp. UBA4209 | reverse complement strand
GCTCGACCGCACCGCGCATCC
The DNA here is from genome assembly GCF_002381585.1 of Marinimicrobium sp. UBA4209. NCBI lineage: Bacteria > Pseudomonadati > Pseudomonadota > Gammaproteobacteria > Cellvibrionales > Cellvibrionaceae > Marinimicrobium > Marinimicrobium sp. UBA4209. The sequence goes on along the minus strand of NZ_DFTP01000049.1, from coordinate 13,882 downwards.
GAATGCTGCGGCTCAAGTGGCGGCCATCCGCGCCCGGGATGGGGTCTTCGCCAGCGCTGTACACTTCCAACAACACCAGCGCATCAACCGAGGACAACACGTCCACAAAGTCTTCGTACAGATCCCGGGTCCGCGTGTAGCGGTGCGGCTGATAGACCATCACCAAGCGGCGATCCGGCCAACCATCGCGAATGGCCGCAATCGTCGCTGCCACTTCGCGGGGGTGATGCCCGTAGTCGTCCACCAACATGGCTTCGCCGTTCTCGACCTGGTAGTGGCCATACACCTGGAAGCGACGTCCCACACCGGCAAAGTGTTTCAGCCCGTCCTGAATGGCCTGATCGCTCAGGCCTTCATCGGTGGCGACCGCCACTACTGCCGTCGCATTCAATACGTTGTGCAACCCGGGAATATTGAGCTCAATCGCCAACGGCTCTTTGTGGTCCGGACGCTCGACTTCAAAGCGGGTCTGCATCTTGTCCTTGCTGACATTGATCGCCCGAAAATCACAGTGGGCCTCAAAGCCATAGGTCAATATCGGGCGCGACAGCGATGGGATGATGTCGCGCACTACCGGGTCATCCCCGCACAACACCGCCAGTCCGTAGAACGGCAGGTTGTGAATGAATTCGATAAAGGTGCGCTTCAACTGGTTGAAGTCGCCCCCATAGGTGTCCATGTGATCCGCATCGATGTTGGTCACCACCGCCACCATGGGCTGCAGGTGCAGGAAGGACGCATCACTTTCGTCCGCTTCCGCCACCAGGTAGCGACTGGCCCCCAACTGAGCGTTGCTGCCCGCACTATTGACCAGGCCGCCAATGATGAAAGTCGGGTGTTGCCCGCCGGCCGCCAGCACCGATGCCATCAGGCTGGTAGTGGTGGTTTTACCGTGAGTGCCGGCCACCGCAATACCGTGGCGATAGCGCATCAATTCGCCGAGCATCTCGGCGCGTCGCACGATGGGTATGCGCCGCTCGCGGGCGCTGACCATCTCCGGGTTGTCCGCTTTCACCGCGCTGGAGTTGACCACAACGTGCGCATCCACCACGTTCTCTTCGCGGTGGCCGATAAACACTTTTGCCCCCATCGCCTCGAGGCGACGGGTGGTGCCGGAGGCTTTCAGATCGGAGCCGGTAATCTCATAGCCCTGATTGATCAGCACCTCCGCAATACCACTCATACCCGCACCGCCGATGCCGATAAAGTGAATGCGTCGAATGCGGCGCATCTCCGGAACTTCGTAATATTGAATGGCTTTATCCACGATTGACCTCGGTTTGGGCAATGCATTGCTCGGCGACCACTCGTGCCGCTTCGGGTCGTGCCAGTTGGCGGCCACGCTCGGCCATGGCGCGCAGGCGATTGCGCTCGGCAAACTCTTCCCGCATCAAGGCCGCCAGCTTTTCACCGTCCAGATCTTTTTGCGAGACCGCCAGCGCGGCGCCGGCATTAACCAACACGGCCGCATTGTGCGTCTGATGATCGTCAATGGCGTAGGGGAACGGAATCAACAACGCCGCCAACCCCACTGTCATCAACTCTGAAATTGTCAGTGCGCCGGCTCGACAGATCACCCAGTCCGCCCAGGCGTAGGCCTCGGCCAT
>NZ_DFTP01000049.1:4747-12225 GCF_002381585.1 Marinimicrobium sp. UBA4209 | reverse complement strand
GCCCAGGCGTAGGCCTCGGCCATATCATCAATGAACGCATCCACCCGAGCGTCCACGCCGGCAGCATCATAGTGCGACCGGGTGGCGTCCTGATGGGCCGCGCCACTTTGATGCCACACCACCGGGCGGGTGTCAGGTGCAAGTCGGGCCAACGCTTCGGGNNGCACCACCTTCGCCTTCACCCAGCACCAGAAGCCGCAGCGGCTGCTCGCCCCGCGCGCTGAAACGCTCCGCGGGCGCTGCCAGGGTCGCCAGCTCACGACGCACTGGGTTGCCGACTTCCTGCGCTCCTTTCAGGCCAGTCGGGAAGGCAGTGAGTACCGATTGCGCCAAAGGCGCCAGGTAACGATTTGTCGTGCCCGGGATGGCATTCTGTTCGTGAATGACCAACGGTTTCCACAACAGTTTTGCCGCAATACCACCAGGGCCGGAGGCAAACCCGCCAAAGCCCACCACCACATCCGGCTTGAACCGCCAGATCACCGCCAGCGCCTGACAGATGGCCGCCAGAATCAGAAATGGCGCCTTCAGAAGGCCGGCCATACCGCGGCCCCGCACGCCCTGCACGGACAGATAATGCAGGGCAATACCCGCACCCGGCACCAGACGGGCCTCAATACCTTTGGCGGTACCCAACCAGGCTACCTGAACGCCTTGCGCCTGCAGCTCGCGCGCCACCGCCAACGCCGGAAACACATGACCTCCGGTGCCGCCAGCCATAATCAGGGCTTTTTTACGGGAGGCTGAAGTCATCATGCTGCCTCCCGCCACTGTGAGCTCACCGACACCGGCTTGACCCGGGTGCGCACGCGCGAAACCGGAACCGCCTGGCGCTGCTCCCAATCCACCCGAATCACAAAGCCGATCAGCGCGCAGCCAATCAACAAGCTGCTGCCGCCATAACTGATAAACGGCAGAGTCAGTCCCTTGGTGGGCAACAAGCCCGCGGCAACCCCCACATTGATGAATACCTGGAAGGTGAACAATATGGCCACGCCGTAAGAGGCGAACGCGGCAAACAACCGGTTGGCCGTCAGGCTTGCGCGAGCGATCGCAAAAATCCGCACGATCAACGCCGCGAATACGCCGAGCATAACCACCAGACCGATCAGTCCAAACTCCTCGGCCATGATGGCGGCAATAAAATCCGTGTGCGCTTCCGGCAGATAAAACAGTTTCTGGAGACTGTTCCCGAGACCAAGGCCAAACCACTCGCCCCGACCGAAGGCGATCAGGGATTGCGTCAATTGATAGCCGGAGCCGAACTGGGCCGACCAGGGGTCCAGAAAGGTCACCAGACGGGTCATCCGGTAGGGCGAATACACCGCCAGCGCTGCCAGACAGGCAATGGCCGCCGCCCCCAACAATCCGAAGTGCCAGAGCTTGACCCCCGCGATAAACATCATGGCCAGAACCACACTGGCCAACACTACGGCACTACCGAAGTCCGGCTGGAACAACAGCAGCAAGCACATCAGCCCCAACACCAGCACCGGCTTCACGAAGCCCTGCCAGCCGGTATACAACTCCTGATGCCGACGGGCGAAGAAGCTGGCAAAGAACACAACCGCAGCCACTTTGGCCACTTCCGAAATCTGAACTGAGATGACCCCAAGATCCAGCCAGCGACGGGCGCCGTTCACCTCCCGGCCAATACCCGGAACCAACACGAGGCAAAGCAAACCCAGGGTCGCCACCATCAACCAGCCGGCGTATTGCTGGGCATAGCGCACCGGCACCGCCACGACCAGAGCGGCAACCGCCACCCCCAACATCAGGTACACAAAGTGCCGCTTGGTAAAGAACCAGGGGTCACCGTAGGTATCCGCCGCAAACGCGATCGAGGCAGAGGCGATCATCACCAGGCCAATGCTGAGCAGACCGAGCCACAGGAGAATCAGCCATTGATCCACGCCGCCACGAAAAATCGCCACGGATTCTTCCCAGTGCTGTTTGAGCCAATTCATCATTGCTGGCCCTCCACTGCCTGGCGGAACTGCTCGCCCCGGTCCTGATAATTGCGGAACATATCGAAGCTCGCGCAGGCCGGGGACAACAGAACCACATCGCCTGACTGTGCGGCGGCGGCAGCTTTGCGCACCGCATCCTCCATGGAGTCCGCGCGGATCACGTCCGCCAGGTCGCCCAGCGTCGCTTCCATGGCATCGGCGGCGGTGCCGATCAACACCAGGGTGCGAACACAGCGCTCGACCGGTTTGCGCAACTCGGCAAAGTCCGCGCCTTTGGGATCGCCGCCGGCGATCAACACAACTTTTCCCTGAGGGGGCATCAGCCCTTCAATGGCCGCCACGGCGGCGCCCACGTTGGTACCCTTGGAGTCGTTGTAGTAGGTCACGCCAGCGTGTTCCGCCACCCACTCGCACCGGTGCGCCAAGCCCGGGAAGCGACGCAGGGTGTTAAGCATGGACTCGTGGGCCAAGCCCGCCGAGTGACCCAGCGCCAACGCCGCCAACGCGTTATCGATATTGTGCCGTCCCTTGATTTTCAGCTCGCTCGCCGGCATCAGAGGGTCGAGCTGCCAGTACAGCCACAACTCGCCCTCATGCTCGGCCGCGCCAAACCGGTGAAACTCCGGGCGCCCACCAAAGGTGACCGGTATCGCATTGACACTCATCGGCGGCTGGGTCAGCACACTCTGGCTGTTGTACACCACCTGTTCCGCGCCGAAATAAACCCGCAACTTGGCCTGATGGTAGGCGGGCATGTTCGGGTAGCGATCCATATGATCGGCACTGACATTCAGTACCGTGGCCACCTTGGCGCTCAGTTTGGAAACACCCTCCAGTTGAAAGCTGGAAAGCTCCAACACGTACAACTCAACGCTGTCATCGAGCAGATCCAGTGCCGGGGTGCCGAGGTTGCCGCCCACGGCGACCCGCACGCCCGCATCTTTGGCCATTTCACCCACCAGGGTGGTGACCGTGCTCTTGGCGTTGGAGCCGGTAATCGCGATCAGCGGCGCCTTGGCGTAACGCACGAACAGTTCGATATCGCCCACCAGGCGAGCGCCGGCATTGCGCGCCTGTTGCAGCTCGGGGATGCTCATCGCAATCCCCGGGCTGACCACCACTTCTTCCACCCGGCTCAGCAACGCCACATCCAGAGGGCCGAACTGCACCCGCTCGGCACCAAACTCCTGCTCCAGCGCCTCGCGCTGGGGATGATCCGCACGGGTATCCAGCAAGGTGAACGCCTGCCCCCGACGCGCCAGAAAACGCGCGACGGAGACGCCGGTCACACCGGCGCCCACGATGGCGGTTTCACAGCTTGACGCAATCAGTTGAGGCACAGTTTTACTCGCTCCGTTAACGCAGTTTCAATGTGGCCAGCCCGAAGGAGACCAACATCACGGTAATAATCCAGAAGCGCACGATCACGCGCGGCTCCGGCCAGCCTTTCAATTCGTAATGGTGATGCAGCGGTGCCATCCGGAAAATCCGCCGACCGGTCAATTTGTAGGACGCCACCTGCAGAATGACCGACACCGTTTCCATCACAAAGATGCCGCCCATGATGAACAGGACAATCTCGTGGCGGACAATCACGGCGATCACCCCCAGTGCGGCACCCAGTGCCAGTGCGCCCACATCGCCCATAAATACCTGAGCCGGATAAGTGTTGAACCACAAAAAGCCCAGCCCGGCACCTGCCAGGGCGCCGCAGAAAATCACCAGCTCACCGGCGCCGGGGATATGAGCGATGTGCAGATAATTGGCAAACTCCACGTGGCCGGACAAATAGGCAATGATCCCCAGCGCCGAGCCCACCATAACCGAAGGCATGATCGCCAACCCATCCAGACCGTCGGTCAGGTTCACCGCGTTGCTCGAACCGACAATCACGAAGTAGGTGATCACCAGATAAAACACGCCCAGATCCAGCGCCACGTTTTTGAAAAACGGTACAAACAGCTGGGTCTCCGCAGGCAGTACGGCGGTGTAATACAGAAACAGGGCCGCGCCGACACCGGCCACGGATTGCCAGAAATACTTCCAGCGCGCGGGCAAACCACGGGAGTTGGACTGAACCACCTTGCGGTAATCGTCGACCCAACCCACGGCGCCGAAAATGCCGGTCACCACCAGCACCACCCAGACATAGCGATTGCTGAGATCGGTCCAGAGCAGGGTACTGATGAAAATAGCCGCTAGAATCAGCGTGCCGCCCATTGTCGGTGTACCGGACTTGCTCAAATGCGTTTGCGGTCCGTCGCTGCGCACAGCCTGACCGATCTGCAGGTAGTTGAGCCGGCGAATCATCCAGGGCCCCAACAACAGTGAAATCACCAGGGCTGTCAGCACCCCGAGAATCGCACGCAGCGTCAGGTACTGAAACACGGCCATGCCGCGCAGGTATTCTTGTAAGTATTCTGCGAGCCACAGTAGCATCAGTCTTGGTCTCCGATTTTGCTCAAACCGCGCACCACCCGATCCATACCGGCGCTGCGAGAACCTTTAATCAACACGCGGGTGTGTTCATCCAGCTCACCCTTGAGGGCTGCAATCACTTCCTCATGAGTACGGTAGGCGCTGGCGCCCTCACCAAAGGCCTCAGCGGCCTGGGCGCTCAGGGGCCCCAGCGTCACCAGCCGATCCAGGCCGCGTTCGCGCGCCCGCTCACCCACCTCACGATGCAGCTCGGCACTGTGTTCTCCGAGCTCGCCCATATCGCCCAGCACCAGTATACGTTTGCCCTGGTGTGCGGCGAGCACTTCGATCGCCGCCCGGACCGAGCCGGGGTTGGCGTTGTAACTGTCGTCAATGATCAGCGCGTCGGCCCAACCTCGCCGGGCGGACATACGCCCCGCCACCGGTTCAAAACTCTCCAACCCACGGGCAATGGCCTGAGCGCTCAGGCCCAACGCCAACGCACAACCGGCTGCGGCCAGCGCGTTTCTGACGCTGTGCTCACCCGGTACCGCCAGTTGCACCCGCGCCTCATCGTTGCGGGTGACCAGGGTGAACAACACGCTATCGGGGCGATATTCGATATCGCGAGCGTGGCAATCCGCCTCCTGCTGATCCAGTGACACACTGATCACCCGGCGACCGCCCAGACTGGACAACCAGTAAGAGGCAAAGGCGTCGTCGCGGTTGATCACGGCAATGCCGTTTTCATCCAGCGCGGTATAGATTTCTCCCTTGGCGCGGGCGACACCTTCGACCGAACCAAAACCTTCGATATGCGCCGGCATGACGTTATTGATCAGCGCCACCTCCGGCTTCGCCCACTGGCAATAGGACGCGATTTCGCCCGGGCCACTCGCGCCCATCTCGATCACCGCATACTCGTGATGTTGATCCAGCTCCAACAGCGTCAACGGCACGCCGATGTGGTTATTCAGGTTGCCCCGCGTTGCCAGAACACCGCCGGCGCGCACCAGAATGCCCGCGAGCATGGTCCGGACGGTGGTTTTGCCGCTGCTGCCGGTGATCGCCACCAGCGGGCCCCGAAACCGTTCACGGTTGAGCAATGCCACCTGGCCCAGGGCCGTCAGGGTATCCGGCACAACCCACTGAGGTACGGTCAGGTCCGGCACCGGCTGGTCGACCACCACGCCACAGGCGCCCCGGTCGACTGCGGTCTGCACAAACTCATGGCCGTCAAAGCGCTCGCCCCGCAGCGCCAGGAACAGATCCCCGGCCTGCACGGTTCGGGTGTCGGTGCTCAACCGACGGAACTCGGCATCTCCCTGGGTCAACTCACCCCCAAAACGACGGTTCAGCTCTGACAAAGCGATCGTACCGATCATGGTGTCACCTCCCCGGGGGTCAACTTAGCCAGCCGACGCTGCAACGATTGGCGCACCTGCTGGCAATCACTGAACGCCAGGGTTTCCCGGGCAAAAATCTGATAATCCTCATGGCCCTTACCCGCGACCAATACCGTATCGCCGGCGCGGGCCTGCTGAATGGCCAGGTCGATAGCCTGAGCGCGATCGGCAATCACCAGGCACTGATGGTCATTGTCCATGCCCCGCAGAATGTCCGCCGCGATCTGGGCGGGATCCTCTGAGCGGGGGTTGTCGTTGGTCACTACCACGTAATCGCTGTACCGCTCGGCAAGCCGCCCCATCTTCGGACGCTTGGCGCGGTCCCGGTCTCCACCGCAACCGAACACACACCATAGCCGACCCGTATTGTGGTGGCTCAACGCTTTGAGGGTATTCTCCAGTGCGTCCGGGGTGTGGGCGTAATCCACCACCACCTGCACATCCTGTCGCTGTTCATCCAGGACCACCGGCTCCATGCGCCCGGGCGCCGGCACCAGACCGGGAACGGCCGCCAAGATGTCCTCCAGTGTCATGCCGGCGGCGCAGAGCGTTGCGATCACGCCCAGCAGGTTGCTGAGATTGAACTCACCCAACAGTGGGCTGTGGAGCTCGCCCTGTCCCCAGGGGGTGTTGATCAGGGCACTGATGCCCGCGCGCTGTTCGACCCGATCGGTGACGTAGACATCGGCTTGAGGGTCATCCAGGGCATAACTCACCACCTGAACTCCTTCCGGCACCTGATTGGCGAGGCTCGCGGCCCAGGCATCATCCCGATTGATGACCGCCACCTGCAGGCCGGGTTGCTCCAGCAAGCGTGCCTTGGCGGCGCCATAGCGGATCAGATCTCCGTGGAAATCCAGGTGGTCATGGCTCAGGTTGGTGAACAGAGCGGCCGTCATCGTCACAGCGGCCACGCGCCCCTGAACCAGACTGTGGGAGGAAACTTCCATGGCCACCGTCTGCGCGCCCTGATCCACCAGCGAGCGCAGCGTTTTCTGCACACTCAGCGCGTCCGGTGTGGTCAAGCCTGTGTGTTCCAGGCCGGCAATCTGCTTGGCGGCAGGCTCATCGGCTTTCAACAGTCCATACCCCAGAGTGCCGATCACCCCTGCCGTTCCCCAATGGACGGCCGCCAGCTGGGCCATCAGCAGAGAGCAGGTGGTTTTGCCGTTGGTTCCGGTCACGCCAAAGATGTTGACCGCTTCGCTCGGGGACTGATACAGCCGATTTGCCAACTCGCTCAGTTGGCCCGCCAGGTTGGGCAGTGCAACAACCGGCACAGACTGAAGGTCCGCCGGTGCGTCCACATCCACCAGCACCGCCACGGCGCCACTGTCGACGGCATCCTTTATATAAGCTCGCCCATCATGCACCGCGCCCTTGAGGGCGACAAACGCATCACCGGGCTGAACCTGGCGGCTGTCCAGGGTCAGCCCCTGAATGTCGGGCAGCGACGCCGGATCGAGCTTCAGCGCCGGTGCCAGGTCCGCGAGGTTAATGGCGTAGCGACGGGTCATGACCAGGGCTCTCCGCGCTTTTTGTCATCCTGAACCATGATGCCTTTCGCCCCGTCCACTCTGGGCGGCACCTGCAAAAGACGCAGTGCGCCTTCGGCTACTCTGGAAAACACCGGAGCGGCCACTTGGCCACCAAAATAACGCTCATCCGAGGGCTCATCGATGAT
>NZ_DFTP01000049.1:0-4738 GCF_002381585.1 Marinimicrobium sp. UBA4209 | reverse complement strand
CGCGACAATGCGCGGATTGTCTGCCGGTGCCATACCGACAAACGAGGCGATGTATCGGTTCTCAACATAACCACCCTCACCCACTTTATGCACGGTGCCGGTTTTGCCCGCCACCGGATAAGCCGGAATTTCAGCCCTGCGGGCCGTACCCTCGGTACTGACCGCCCGACGCAGCATGGCCGTGACCTGCCGGGCCAGCTCTTCATCCACCACTCGCTCGCCCTCGACCACGTCGTCTACCCTCAGCAGCGAAGGCGTGCGTTTGACCCCGCCACTGGCAACCGTGCTGTAAGCGTTTACCAACTGCATGGCGGTGAGATTCAGACCGTAACCAAAGGCGTAGGTTGCCCGCTGAATGGGGCGCCAGCGCTCGTAGGTGGGCAAGGTGCCCACGGACTCGCCCGGGAAGCCGGTACCGACGCCCTGCCCCAGACCGAGGCGCTGATACATGTTGCGCACCGTTGAGGGCTCAAGCTCCAGCGCCAGTTTGGTCATCCCCACCTGGCTGGATTTTGCAATCACGCCACTCAGATCCAGGGTGCCGTAGTTCACCGGGTCCAGCAGTGTTTTGCGCCCCACCTGAACATACCCGGGGGCGGTGTTGATCAGCGAACTGGGGCTGAAACGACCGGTTTCCAGTGCCGCCATGACCGCCAGCGGCTTCATGGTGGAGCCAGGCTCAAACAGATCGGTGAGCGCCCGGTTGCGCAGCGCCTCGGAGCGCAGGCCGGAGCGATCGTTCGGGTTGTAGGCCGGCTGGTTGGTCATGGCCAGAACCTCCCCGGTCTGCACGTCCATGATCACCAGCGAGCCGCCCTTGGCGTTGTTTTTCAAAACCGCGGCTTTCAATTCCCGGTGCGCCAGATACTGAAGGCGCAAGTCAATGCTGAGCGCCAGGTTGCGACCGGGCCGGGCAGACTTCACCAGTTGAAGCTCTTTGACGGTACGACCCCGCAAATCCTTGAGCACCTGCTTGGCGCCACTCTCGCCCGACAGCCAGGCGTCGTAAGCCAGCTCCATGCCCTCCTGGCCCCGATCGTCGATGTCGGTAAAGCCCACCAGATGGGCCGCCACTTCCCCGGCCGGGTAATAGCGGCGGTACTCGCGCTGGCTGTAAACGCCGGGAATCTCCAGCGCCAGAACCGCTTCAGCGGCCTGGGGGGGCAGATGCCGGCGCAGATACATAAACTCCTTGCCGCTATAACGAGAGAGCCGAGCTTCCAGCTCGGCTTCCGACAGTTCCAGCGCCCGCGCCAACTCGTTCCAGCGCTCGGGCGACTGCAACAGGAGTGTCGGGTCTGCCCAGAGGGTTTCGACCGGTGTGCTGACGGCCAATGGCTCGCCGTTGCGATCGGTAATCACCCCCCGATAGGCACTGATGGATTCGGTGCGCAGGGTCCGGGCCTGCCCCTGGCCCTGGAGAAACTCATAACCCTGGGCGGTATCGGGCAACACCTGCAGACTGGCCAGGCGCCACAACAGCGCCGAGCCGAGTACCAGCACGGCCAGGGCTACCAGCCAGACTCGCCAGCGGGCGATTGTCAGCGTCTGCGCCCTACTCATGAATCACCATCACGATGTCTTCGTCATCCGGCAGACGCATGGCCAACTCATCGCGGGCCATTTGCTCCACCCGGCCATAGGCGGCCCAGGTGCTCTGCTCCAACATATATTGTCCCCACACAACCTGGAGCTCGGCCGCCTCCCGGCGCAGGGTCTCCAGACGGTCAACCCGTTGACGGGTCTGATGGGTAGAGGCGATGACCGCCAGCGCCGACAACACCACCAACACCCACAACACGGCCACCGCCAGGGTAATACCCCGGCGGGAGTGCAGTGCATTGGATGTGTTGGGGGTCATGGTCAAAATCGCCTCGTCATCTGATCAGTCAGAGCTTTTCTGCAACGCGCATAATGGCGCTGCGTGAACGCACGTTTGCGCCCACTTCAATATCACTGGCCCGAACCGCCTTGCCCACACTCTTGAGGGTGCGATCGAGCTGCTCATCGCGTACCGGCAGTCCGGCCGGTAGCGGCTGTCCTTTTTCCTGCCGGCGGATAAAGCGCTTCACCAGGCGGTCTTCCAGCGAGTGGAAGCTGATCACCACCAGCCGTCCGCCCGGCGCCAATACCGTCAAGGCCTGGGCAAGAATGGCCTCGAGATCCGACAACTCATTGTTGACGTGAATCCGGATCCCCTGAAACGCCCGGGTCGCCGGGTGCTTGCCCTTCTCCCAGGCCGGATTGGCCGCCTTGACGATTTCTGCCAGCTGCGACGTCCGGGTGATCGGTTGTTCCGCCCGGGCAGCGACCAGCGCTCGCGCCATGCGCTTGCCGAAGCGCTCTTCGCCATACTCTTTCAGAACCCGGGCAATTTCGGCCTCCGGGGCCTCGGCAAGCCACTCGGCCGCGCTTTGTCCGGAGCTTCGGTCCATCCGCATATCCAGAGGACCGTCGTTCAAAAAGCTGAAACCACGTTCGGCTTCATCCAACTGCGGCGACGACACACCCAGATCCAGCAACAACCCCTGGACCTTGCCGGTCATGCCTCTCGCACCCACCAGTTCCGCTAGCGCCGCAAAGGAGCCTTGAGCGATCTCGAAGCGGGCATCCCCGGCAAACCGCTCATGTGCCACCGCGATGGCATCGGCATCCTTATCAATGCCCAGCAGCCGTCCCTTTTCCGACAGCCGCTCCAGAATCCGGGCACTGTGTCCACCCCGACCAAAGGTGCCGTCGACATAAAAGCCGTCGACATCCTGAACCAGGGCGTCAACCGCTTCATTCAACAGTACCGTCTGGTGGGGCGAATCGCTCATGGGCTACCTTTTGTTATGCCGCGTTTGTTGTGCCACTTCGGCTCGGGCCGAGCCGCTTGAAATCCGGTTACAGTGTCAGCGATTGCAGCTCTGGGGACAGCTCGGTATCGAGCGGCTGCTCAATCAGCTCCTGCCAGCTGTCTTCGTTCCACAGCTCCATCTTGTCGCCCAATCCCACCAACATCAGCTTCTTGTCCAGTCTGGCGAAGCTGCGCAAGGTGGGGGGCACCAGAATTCGTCCGTTGCCATCCATTTCCATCGGGGTCGCATAACCAATCCAGAGGCGCTTGATCCGGCCCGCCGCCGGGTCGTTATCCGACAGCGCCTGAATTTTCGGCAGTCGCTCCAGCCAGTCCGGCTCGGAGTACACCAGCAGGCAGCGCTGCTGGGTGTGAGCGGTCAGCACCAGGCGGCCCTCGCAGGACGCGACAAAGGACTCGCGAATGCGAGTCGGGATCGCCATGCGACCCTTCGCGTCCATATTGATGGAGTGACTGCCTGTGAGCACGATTCACCTGTCATTTGATGGGGCGAGGGCACTTTTCACCACTTCGCGACCCGGATTTCCACAAAAAACCACTAATAACCACTTTCTACCACTTATGGCACACTATAAATCCGGGCAAAGCAAAGTCAAGCAATAGAGAAGGAAAATGCGGCGAACCGCACGGGATCTGCAGAGAAAACTGTAGGTATAGACAGGAATGAGAGATGCGCCAGAAACCACCAAAAGGGAATAAGCTATAACTATCAGCGCAATAGAGAACAAACTTAAAGTGTTACATTAAGTTTGTGAATTTTTAGGATTAAAAAAGACGGGGGATAGAAGGAAGCGCTCTAAAACAGAATAAGTCGGAGTCGGCCTGTAAGCCGGGTTCTGTCGAGGACAGTCATTCATCTGGGATGCGTGTCGCCACGCACCTCGAGCGACCTACCCGAACCCGGTACGGGCCGCACCATCGGGTTCCTATTTGGTCTTGCTCCGAGCGGGGTTTACCATCGCCACGAACTGTTGCCAGTCGCGCGGTGCGCTCTTACCGCACCATTTCACCCTTACCGGCGACCGAGGTCGCTTAGGCGGTTTACTTTCTGCTGCACTTTCCGTGGGCTCTCGCCCCCCAGGCGTTACCTGGCGCTCTGCCCTGTGGAGCCCGGACTTTCCTCCCCGGTGCAAGCACCGAAGCGACTGCCGAGCCGACTCCGAAGACATAGAGTAGCGACCTTGGCGAACGTGCGCAAGCGCACATTTTCAACACAAAGCACCACACCCCAGATTATTTACTGACGATTTCGTTTTTAATCCCGTTATGATCTAAAATAAGCTCAACCATAAAAAAGGACAGGAGACGTCTGTGAACACTTATAAACTTACCGCACTTTCACTGGCCATCGCGGCCAGCTTCAGCGTCACGGCCCAGGCCCAGAGCACACCGGCCCTGGAGGAAATTCTGGTCACCGCGCAAAAGCGCGAGCAGACCCTTGCACAAATCCCGCAGTCGATCTCTGTCCTCGGCGGGGACAAGCTGGAGCAGCAGCAGGCGACCAGCTTCGTCGATTATGCTGCGCAGGTTCCGGGTCTCAGCCTCGAACAGTCCAATCCCGGCCAGACCCGCGTTATCCTTCGTGGCGTGAACACCGGCGGGGCGAGCCCGACTGCGTCGATCTACGTCGACGAAACTCCCTTCAGCCCCAGCACCGGCCAGAGCAACGGCGCGGTGCTGGCAGGCGATATCGACACCTTCGATATCGAAAGGGTCGAAGTGCTGCGCGGCCCGCAGGGCACGCTCGGCGGGCGCAACAGCTCGGCCGGCCTGATCAACATCTACACCGCGCCGCCCGAATTCGAATTCTCCGGCTATGGCGCCTTCACCTACGGCAATTACGACGCGATCAAGATCGAAGCCGGAATCAACGCGCCG
>NZ_DFTP01000023.1:7072-7371 GCF_002381585.1 Marinimicrobium sp. UBA4209 | reverse complement strand
CTTTCGGGAACGGGACCCCTGTTTTCGAGCCTTTCTGAACAACAATTGGGTGGGCTTTGTCATTTTTGCGGGCATCGTGATTGACTTCATGGTGTCACAATAACCTTATTCATTTCCGCTTTGTCATAATTGTGTAACACTGAGTTTATTAAATACGCTGGCGCGAAGGTTGATTTCCAACCTCGGGGCGCCGGCGTTATGCCGCCGTCCCGATCGTTCACTGATGACAGGCAGGTATTATGGCAGGGCGCAGGATTCTCATAGTTGACGACGAAGCCGCAATTCGCGACATGCTCCGG
>NZ_DFTP01000023.1:0-6827 GCF_002381585.1 Marinimicrobium sp. UBA4209 | reverse complement strand
GCCGACGACTACATCACCAAGCCCTTCTCTCCCCGGGAGTTGGTGGCGCGCCTCAAAGCGGTATTGCGCCGGGCCGACCCTCAGGTCAACGGCAATCCCATCCGGGTTCAGGGCCTGTGCCTAGACCCCGCCAGCCACCGGGTCACCATCAACAACCGGCCGGTGGATATTGGCCCGACCGAGTATCGGTTGCTGGAGTTCTTCCTGACGCACCAGGAAAGAGCTTATACTCGCAGCCAGTTGCTCGATCATGTCTGGGGTGGCAATGTCTATGTCGAGGAGCGCACGGTGGATGTCCACATCCGGCGCCTGCGCAAGGCTCTGGCCATAGACGACCACGAGAATCTGGTGCAGACCGTACGCGGCACCGGCTACCGGTTTTCGACCCAGGCAGGTTGATCCCTGAACATCCGTTGAATCGCGGGGCCTGTGCATTGGCTCCCTGAAGAGGCCGGTTATTTTGCTGCGTGGTTACAGCGTCGAAGTTCGGCGCCTGCTGATAATCCTTTCCCTGTGCGCCCTGGTCGGCTTCTGGTTCGACCATGTGGTGTGGGCGCTACTGGCGGGCAGTCTACTGTACGTCTCCTGGATGGTGTGGCAGATCCGCCGGTTGAATAAATGGTTGCTGCGTAACAATGACGAGCCGCCACCGGAATCGAGCGGTATTTGGGGCGACCTGTTCGACAATATCTATCACCTGCAACGCCGTCAGGTGCAGGAGAAAAACAGCCTGCAGGCGGTCATCAACCGTGTTCAGGAAACCAGCGCGGCGCTGCGCGATGGCGTGATTGTGCTCGACTGGCGCGGCTGTCTGGATTGGTGGAACCCCTCCGCGCAACGGTTGCTCGGTTTTCACAGCAGTGACCAGGGCAAATCGGTCATCAACTTCATTCGCCACCCCAAGTTTGTGAATTACTTCGAAGAGGGCAGCTACAGCGAGCCGCTGGAAATTCCCTCGCCACGTTTCACCTCCAAGCGTCTGCAGTTTCAGATCACCCGCTTTGGCCGCAACGAACGACTGATCGTGGTGCGTGATGTGACTCAACTGCATAAGCTGGAACAGATGCGTCAGGACTTTGTGGCCAACGTCAGCCACGAGCTGCGCACCCCGCTGACCGTCATCAGTGGCTACCTGGAAACCCTGTCGGACAGCGGTACCGATCTGACGCCGCCATGGCGGCGGGCGCTGGATCAGATGCAGCAGCAATCAAAGCGCATGTCGCTGTTGATCAACGACTTGATTACCTTGTCCAAACTCGAAACCACGGAGTCGGGTTACAACCACAAGCCGGTGAAGTTGGAACCGTTACTGCAAGCGATTCGCTCCGAGGCCACGGCTCTCAGTGGCGAACGGGGGCATGAAATTTCACTGAAATGCGAGTCGCCCGACTTGCAGCTTATGGGCAACGAAAAAGAACTGCACAGTGCCTTCTCCAACCTGGTTACCAATGCCGTGAAATACACTCCGGCCGGTGGCAAGATTGCCATGCGCTTGTGGCAGGCGCACCGGCAGATCTTTTTCTCCGTGCAGGACAACGGCCCGGGTTTCGATAGCAAACACATTCCGCACCTGACCCAGCGCTTTTACCGTGTGGAACAGAGCCGCAACAGCGGCACCGGTGGCACCGGCCTGGGCCTGGCCATCGTCAAACACGTCCTGCTGCGCCACGACGGCGAGCTGCAGATCAGCAGCGAAGTGGGCGTGGGCAGCACCTTCACCTGCATCTTCAGCCAG
This sequence comes from Marinimicrobium sp. UBA4209, assembly GCF_002381585.1. Classification (NCBI taxonomy): domain Bacteria; kingdom Pseudomonadati; phylum Pseudomonadota; class Gammaproteobacteria; order Cellvibrionales; family Cellvibrionaceae; genus Marinimicrobium; species Marinimicrobium sp. UBA4209. The sequence goes on along the minus strand of NZ_DFTP01000023.1, from coordinate 5,092 downwards.
CCCCCCACCGAGTAAGGCGCCCATGCGGCGCCCCACACCCGTGGGCCGCGTAGGGCGGATAAGGCGCAGCCGCATCCGCCGTTACCCAACCGCAGGTCACGCATGTCGTGGCATAAAACCACCGTCGATTAACGCTACCGCCGAGCGTGCTATAGTAAGCTCCCCTCAAAAAAGCAGTACCCAGGACACTATGCCCGAACTACCCGAAGTCGAAACCACCCGCCGGGGCATCGCCCCCCACATCGAAGGCCGAACCGTTACCGAGGTCGCGGTCCGCCAACCCAAGTTGCGCTGGCCCGTATCCGAACCGCTCGCGGCGGCAATACAGGGCAAGCGACTGCGCGAGGTCGGACGTCGGGGGAAATACCTGCTGCTGGGGTTCGACAGTGGCACTGCACTGATTCACCTGGGTATGTCCGGCAGTCTGCGCATCGTAAAACCTGACGAGCCGCCGCGCTTTCACGATCACTTCGATATCGCCTTTGGCAACCGTGTGCTGCGCTACTGTGACCCGCGCCGGTTTGGTTGTCTGCTCTGGGTAGAATCGGACCCCTACGGGCACAGCCTGCTGGCAAGCCTCGGGCCGGAACCGCTGGGAGAGGACTTTACGCCTGACTACTTATTCCAGCGCAGCCGCAAGCGCCGGGTTCCCATCAAGCAGTTTCTGATGGACAGCAAAACCGTCGTGGGGGTGGGAAACATCTACGCCAACGAGGCGCTGTATATGGCGGGAATCAAGCCCATCCGGAAAGCCTCAACGCTGACCAAGCGGCAGAGCGAACTGTTGGTTGCGCAAATTCGATTTGTGCTGCAACGCTCCATTGATCAAGGTGGCACTACGTTGAGGGACTTCGTTGGCGGCGATGGCCAGCCGGGCTACTTCAAACAGCAGTTGCTGGTTTATGGCCGAGGCACCGAGCCCTGCAAGCAGTGCGGTAAGGCGCTGAAAGAAATCCGGATGAACAACCGGACGACGGTGTATTGCACCGACTGTCAGCGCTGAACGCTCACGGGTGATGCGGGCCGCGTCACCAACCAGATCCCCCCGCACACCAATATCAATGCCAGCAGGTTTTTCCAGGCCAGGATGGTTTCCCCGAGAAACAGCGCCGAGAGGCCCGCGCCGAAGATCGGAATCAGAAACTGGAAGGGAATCACCTGCCCCACGGGGTTGTGCTTGAGCAGGAAGCTCCACAGCGCAAAGGCCGCGGCGGACAGTGCCATCAGATAGAAAAACAACACCCCGCTGGTGGCAGTAAGCCGGGGAATATCTCCACCGCCGCTCAACCCAATACCAATCAGAACCACGCCGCCGATGGTCAACTGTTGGGCGGTCATGACCATCGGGTCGATGTGTTGGGACAAGCGCTTGCCGTAGATCAGCGAGATCGATAGCACCAGGGCAGCGATGGCGATAAAACCCTCGCCCAGCAGGGTGACATCAAAGTCCAGGGGGCCCTGCCCCAGGTTGATCAGCACCACCCCCGCAAAGCCGATCAGGCATCCGAGGCTGCGGCCGGTACTGAGCTTGTCGTTGCGGTAAATAAAATGCGCGAGCAGCACCGTAAAGAAGGTGCCGGTGGAGTTCATGACCGCCGCCTTGACGCCGGTGGCGTTCGCCAGGCCAATATAAAAGAACACATACTGAAGCGTGGTCTGCAGCAGCCCTAGCAGAGCGAGCTGACCCCACTCGCGGGCGGAGAAGCGCCACAGGGATTTGCCCATCAGGGCCGCCAATACCAGCAGAATGACGCCGGAGCCGAGAAACCGGTAGCCGGCAAACAGCATCTGGGAGGCGGTGTCGGTGGCCGCCATGGCCATCAACTGGTAGCCGGTTTTGATCGCGGGATAGGCGCTACCCCAGAGAAAACAGCAGAACACCGCCGTGGCGATGACCCAGGGGCGGCGACCGAAAAGCGAGTCGCGGATCATGCTCAGTGGTGGGGTTTGTGGCCGAACTTGTGGGCCAGTGCCGTTTCAACCTGGTGGGGAACAAACTTGCTGACGTCGCCGTTGAGGCTGGCGATCTCCCGTACAATAGATGAAGAGATAAAAGACAGGTGTTCGGCGGGCGTCAGAAACAGGCTTTCCATGTTGGGTTCCAGGGCGCGATTCATATTGGCCAGCTGGAATTCGTATTCGAAATCGGAAACCGCCCGTAAACCGCGCAGCACGGCCTGGGCCTTTTTTTCGTGGACAAAGTCCACCAGCAGGGAATCGAAACCGCACACCTCGACGTTGCTCAGGTGGCTGAGGGTGTCCCGGGCCAGGGAGACGCGCTCGTTCAGACTGAAGAGAGGGCGCTTACGCGGACTTTCCGCGACACCGATAATCACCCGATCAAACAGTCGGCAGGCCCTTTCCACCAGGTCGATATGGCCATTGGTAATCGGGTCGAAAGTGCCGGGATAAACCACTGTGCGCATGGGAAGTCTCTTGGTTGCGGTCATCAAAGGCGGTGATGGTAATGAATTTGCCCCCGGGGCGCCAGTTTCCGGTGCGTGCCGGTCAGCGGTCTACGAAATATAGCCGATAGCGCACCTGTCCGCTGATTTTGTCCCGATGCAGGTGCCAGTGTTCTGGGACGACGATGGGGGTGTCCGGTTCTGACTCGATATAGACCGCGGCATCCGGCGTCAGCCAGCCGCCCTCGGACAGGCGGTCGATGCTGATCTGCCAGAGGTCGTGTTGAAACGGCGGGTCGACAAAGACCACATCAAACGGCGTGGCCGGCGCGGTGGTGAGCCACTCGAGACTGTCGGCCTGAATCACCTCGCCGGCGGTAGTTTTCAGCGTCTTGAGATTCTCGCGCAACTGAGCGGCGGCGTTGGGGTCTCGCTCCAGGAGCAGGGCTTCATCGGCGCCCCGGGACAGGGCTTCAAACCCCAGGGCTCCGGAGCCGGCAAACAGGTCCAGACAGTGGGCGCCGGGCAGGAAGGGGGCCAGCCAGTTGAACAGCGTTTCGCGAATCCGATCGCCGGTCGGGCGCAGCCCGTCCACCGCCGGAAAGGTGAGTTTGCGGCCCCGCCACTGACCGCCAATAATGCGCAGGGGCTGGCTGCCCGGGGTGGGTTTTGCGGATTGGGTCACGCTTCGCTGGGGCGCTTTTCGGGTGCGGGTCAATGGGGCCTCTCTCTGAACCGGGTAGAAGTGGTAGGATAGCGCCTTTCCGCCCGTTCCTTAAAGGTAGACCCGTTCGCTTATGTTGTTTTTCAAACGCAAGAAGCCTACGCCCGAGGCGTCCGAAGGCCAGAAACCCTCATCCGAGGCATCGTCACCGGAGGCGCCTGAGTCGGTAGAGCCCTCAGCGTATAGAGAGCCTTCAGCGCCTGAAGAGCCCTCAGCGTCTGGGGAGCCCTCAGCGTATAGAGAGCCCGCAGAGTCTGGAGAGGCAGAGCCCCAAGAGGCTGCGTCCGACCCGGCCCGCGACACCCCGGAAGACCCCAAGCCCAAAAAAGGCCTGTTCGCCCGTATCAAGGCCGGCCTGAGCCGCACCAGCAGCCACTTTTCCGAGGGGCTGGGGAATCTAATTCTGGGCAGCAAGACCATCGACGATGAGCTGCTGGAAGAAATCGAATCCCAATTGCTGGTGGCGGATGTGGGCTATGAGGCCACCACCGACATCATCGACAACCTGACCGACCGGGTCGCCCGCAAGCAGTTGAATGACCCCGAGTCCCTCTTCAAGGCCCTGCGCGAGCAGTTGTCCGAACTGCTGGCGCCGGTGGAGTCGCCCCTGGTGATTGACTCATCCAGAACCCCTTACGTGATTCTGGTAGTGGGTGTGAACGGCGTGGGTAAAACCACCACCATCGGCAAGCTGGCCAAGCATCTGCAAAACCAGGACAAAAAAGTCATGCTCGCCGCCGGGGATACCTTCCGGGCGGCCGCCGTCGAGCAGCTCCAGGTCTGGGGTGAACGCAATAATGTGCCGGTGATCGCCCAGCACACCGGGGCGGACAGCGCCTCGGTGGTGTTCGACGCGCTACAGGCCGCCAAGGCCCGCGGTACCGACGTGCTGATTGCCGATACCGCCGGTCGACTGCACAACAAAAGTCACCTGATGGACGAGCTGGCCAAGGTCAAACGGGTCATGGCCAAAATTGACGAGACCGCCCCCCATGAAGTGCTCCTGGTGCTCGATGCAGGCACCGGCCAGAACGCGGTCAGTCAGGCGCGGGAATTCATTCAGTCCGCCGGCGTCACCGGGCTGGTGCTGACCAAACTTGATGGCACCGCCAAGGGCGGTGTGATCTTCGCGCTCAGCAAGGAGTTCAATTTGCCGGTGCGCTTTATCGGCGTCGGCGAGGGGGTGGATGATCTGCAACCCTTCGCCGCCGAGCCGTTCGTCAATGCCCTGTTTGGCGAGCAGCGCGGCTGACCGAGGAGAGTGTCCGCGTGATTCGGTTCGATAACGTCAGCAAACGCTACGGCAGCGGCCAGGATGCCCTTTCCCGGGTCAGCTTCGACGTGGCCCGGGGGGAGATGCTGTTTCTCACCGGTCACTCCGGGGCGGGTAAAAGTACCCTGATGAAGCTGATCATGCTGATGGAACGGCCCACCCAGGGGCAGGTGTTCATCGACGATCGCAACCTCAACCGGCTGTCCCGCCGACATATTCCCTACTTCCGCCGCAAGGTGGGCGTGGTCTTTCAGAACCACCAGTTGCTGTTCGACCGCACGGTGTTCGATAACGTCGCCCTGCCCCTGCAGATTGCCGGCTATCAGGCCTCGGAAGTGGGCCGTCGGGTGCGCGCGGCGCTGGACAAGGTGGGGCTGCTCAGTAAAGAGCGGCACAATCCGATCATGCTCTCCGGCGGTGAACAGCAGCGGGTGGGTATTGCCCGGGCCGTGGTCAACAAACCGCCGCTGCTACTGGCGGATGAGCCGACCGGTAACCTCGACCCGGAACTGTCTGCCGACATCATGAATCTGTTCGAACAGTTCAACGAAGTGGGCGTGACGGTGATGATCGCCAGCCACGACCTGGCCCTGCTCAAGCGTATGAACAAGCGGGTGCTCGGCCTCTCCGGCGGTCAGGTGGCTCACGATGGAGTCCTGCCGTGAGCCCCCGTCGACCCACCGCCCGTAA
>NZ_DFTP01000084.1:5252-5469 GCF_002381585.1 Marinimicrobium sp. UBA4209 | reverse complement strand
ATCTCCTTCCGCTTCTCACCGCCACTCATGCGGGCACAGCCCAGGTACTCTTCCATGGCAGCGACGTAAGCTTTCACTTCGTTGTTGGCCTTGACCATCTGAGCGGTCTCTGCCGTCATCGGGTCCGGAATGGCCGGCTTGGCGTCCGGGGCGCTACATGCCTGAGCCAGGCCAGGCAGACTGAGGGTGGCTACCACACTGTAAAGAAGTAGTTGTT
>NZ_DFTP01000084.1:4709-5203 GCF_002381585.1 Marinimicrobium sp. UBA4209 | reverse complement strand
CACACTGTAAAGAAGTAGTTGTTTTTTCATGACGCTTGTTCTCTCTGGCTTATGGTTTTTGGTGCGCTGTCCTACAGCTTGAAGCGGTTCACCAGGCTGGTGAGTTTTTCCGCGGTTTCCGCCAGGCTGCTGGTGTTGGAATTGATCCGGCTGGAGCTCTCCGCCGTGCTCAATGCAACCTGGGAAATACTGTCGATGTTGCCTTCAATCTGCTGTGTGGCCGAGCTCTGCTCTTCCGAGGCCACGGCCACCTGGTTGGTGCGGTCGCGAATCACGCTGACCAGCTCGGTAATATCCACCAGAGAGTTGGTGGCTTCACCGGCTTTCTCCACCGAGGCTTCTGCCTGGCTGGTACCCTCGGCCATCATTTCCACGGCTTCTTTGGCACCCACCTGCAGGCGCTCGATCATCTCCTGAATTTCGGTGGTGGAGCTCTGGGTGCGGGAGGCGAGGGTGCGCACTTCATCGGCTACCACCGCAAAGCCGCGACCCTG
>NZ_DFTP01000084.1:0-4640 GCF_002381585.1 Marinimicrobium sp. UBA4209 | reverse complement strand
CTCGCCGGCGCGGGCGGCTTCGATGGCGGCATTCAGAGCCAGCAGGTTGGTCTGTTCGGCCACTCCGCGGATTACATCGAGGACAGAGCCGATGCTGACGGTTTCTTTGTTCAGGCGGTCGATCACTTCGGCGGCCCGGCGGATTTCCGAGGCCAGGTTCTCGATCTGGCGGGTGGTGGCATTCACCACCTGCTTGCCGTTGGCGGCGGACTGATCGGCCTGGTGCGCCTTCTCGGCGGTTTCGCTGACGCTCTCGGTTACGTCCTGCACCACATTGGCCATCTGCTTGATGGCCACCACCACCTGCTCGATTTCGGCTTGCTGGTTCTTGATGGCGTTTTCGTTTTCGTTGGACAGCTGGGACACCATGTGGGCGTTTTCGCTGACTTCCTGGGCGGTGTCGGCCACACTGGCGATGATGCTGTGCAGACGCTCCACAAAGGTGTTGAAGCAGGTGGCCAACTCGGCAATTTCATCACTGCCGCTGACCGGCAGGCGCCGGGTCAGGTCGCCCTCGCCTTCGGAGATATCACGCAGCGCCCGTACCACCTGATTGACCGGCTTGGTGATGCTTGCCTGAACCAGGTAGGCAATCGACGCGGCAATGATGCTGATCACAATGATGAGGATGACGGCATCGCCCACGGCCTCGCCGACCAGGTTGTCCAGCTCGCTCATGTCCACGCGGGCGGCAATAGTGCCGATCCGGTTGTCGCCATCCATGATGGATTCGGTCATGACGATATCGCCATCCAGCTCCAGCATGCCCGCCTGACGTGGGCTGCGGGGAATATCGCTGGGTAGCTGGTCACCGTCGGCATTGCGCACAAACCAGGCGAACGGCTCGCCATTGCTGTAGATCACGGCGTTCAGAATACGCTCGCTTTCGGTGAGTGCTTCCAGCGATGCCTTGACGGTGGTGCTGTCTCCGAAGCTGATGGCACCGATATTGGACGTGCCCAAGACCTGGGTCAGGGTGCGAGTGTCTTCAATAATCGTCTCTTCCGTGGTGGCAAGCCCGGCTCGGACGGTAACCACAGTCGTCACGATAACCGCCAGAATACAGGTCAGGGTGACACTCAGAAGGATTTTCCATTTCAGCGATAGATTGTTCACGATACCCTCATTTTTACTATTAATGGCCGACGCGTTGTTCCCGCTGATCCGGAAAGTGCTCCGTGGCGTATTTTCTTACATTTTGCCACAGTGGTTCCGATCAGACACGGAATGTTCTAGAAAAAATTGTGATAAAAATCCTGAGGTTCGCTGATTCGGAGCATAGCGAACCCCGTATCAGGCCAGAATTTGGGCTAATGGACCTGATGGCGGGGCGTCCTGCTTTAGGGTTAACGGCCGGAAATGATTACTCTTGAGAGCTTCTTTGTCGGCGCTGCTCGGTTGGGGGCACTTGCCTGACGTGGGTTGCGGGTGGTTCGGGGTTGCCCGACAGAGATTGGGAGCTGGATTCAAGCAGGCCCCCCAGAATACCCAAGGTGAAATCCAGCCCGGTGCGGTCGGCGTCGGTCACCTCAATGATCTGTTCACGCTCCAGGCTGGGGTAGGCCCCACACTGCTCGCCCAGCTGGCAGATGATGCCGTCGGCGTCGATATCGGAGCCCGCGACCACAGAGTAGCGGCCCGGGAGTACTCCGGTGATTTCGAAGGTGGCTTCTTCGTTGGTGGTGTCCGTGGGGAGGGCCACCGCCTGGTAGGCCGTGCCTTCGGCGTCGTCCTGATCAATCAGCAACACGTAGGTTCGCGTGAGCTGGCCGGTGGTTGAAACCGTGCCGACCTCCATGAAGACTGCCAACGTAAGTGTGCTGTCGCTGTCCACGGTGAACAGCACCCGACCCCGATAAAAGCCCGGGCTGTCTTCCAGGGACGCGCGGTCGACGCTGACCCGGTAACGGCCCAGGCCATTGGGCTCAACCTCAAAAGGCTCGACCGCCAGCCAGGGTACCTCGGTGTCAACGGTGATCGAGCCCGGCTCTCCCTCTCCCTCTGAGATCAATTCGACCAGCGTTTCCGACGTGGTACCCAGGTTGACCCGGGATGGCTGCACGTTCACCCGCGCGGGCCATTCGAAATCGCCATTAGCGATACCGAATGCGGTGCCCACAGCGCGCTCAGCGTCAATCTGGCCATAGCCCAGCTCATCGCTGCGCGTGCCATCCCCCGAGGTTAGCTCCCCCTGTTCCAGCAGTTGAGTAAATTCCGAGGCGGTCAACCCGGGGTATACGGCTTTCATCAAGGCCGCGACCCCGGCCACATGGGGTGCCGCCATGGAGGTGCCCTGGTAGGACAGGCTGTAACCGGGCTGAATGGCGCCCGTACCATCTCGCTCTGCACTGGTGCTGAGAATACCGTCGGGAATCGCATCACCGTTGGCGTCTTCCTGCAGATAGCCTCCCGGCGCGACCAGATCGAGCGTTGCGCCGAAATTGGAATAGGGCGCACGCCGCCCAGCGGCGGTGGTCGCACCCACAGAAATGACCGTGGGGTAGCTCGCGGGAAACAGCGGCTCGGAGGTGTTTTCATTACCGGAGGAGGCGACGATCACTATGCCCAGGGTTTCACTGATCTCCCGGAAGGTGTCGGCTTCGATCTGGGAGTTACCGGGGCCGCCCAGGCTGAGATTGATGATATCCGCCGGGCGTTCGGGCAGGGTGCCGCTGTCGTTTTCCAGCCCGGCGGCATACAGCACGCTCTGTAAAATGTCGTAGCTGGTGCCTCCGCCAACCCCCAGAGCGCGAAGGGGCATAATCTGCGCTCCCCAGGCAATCCCGGCACCGCCCCGGCCGTTGTCGCTGGCTGCCGCCACCGTACCGGCCACGTGTGTGCCGTGCCAACTGTCCGGGTTCAGGCCATCGCCATCGCCCGGATCGTTGGGGTCCGGATCAATACCTGGTTGGTTGTCGTTGGCGACCTCGTCGTCCCGGATAAAGTCATAGCCGTCGAGCAATTGCCCCTGCAGATCGGGGTGTTCGAGCAGCACGCCGCTATCCACCACCGCGACAATGGGTGGATCACCGCTGACCGGGGTCCCCGTGGTCAGATCCCAGGCGCGGGGCAGATTGATGGCGTCGTAATGCCACTGCAGGTTGTAGCGCGGGTCATTGGGAACGCGCTGGGCGTGGCGCAGGTAATTGGGTTCCGCCCGGGCGACGGCCGGATCCAGACGCCGGGCCTTGATGGACCGCAGGGTGGTGAGCTTCTGGTAGGCGGTGGGGTTGCGGAGGCTGAGGCTTGCCAGCGCGCTGCCCGGACGATAGGCGGCGCGTGCGCTAAACGGCGCGCTGTGTTCCAGTTGTACGCGCACCCGGTTAGCCGTGTTCAGGCGCTTCTGCCCGGTCTCGGCGGGTATCACCAGCATCTGTCCCGGCACAAAGTCGCCGCTTTGGGTCTGGCTCAGGTCGGTCTGTGGCGCGGTGCCCTCGGGGAGCAGGCGCAGTATGTACTTGGAGGTGCCCTGGGCCGCCGCGACTTTAATCAGGTAATCCCCGGTTTCGCCTATGGTCAGCTCCTCAAACTCTCCGGTACCGATAGAACTGCCGATCAGTTCCTCTGTGGCGGATGAAAACAGGTAAAGATCCAGATCGCCCTGATAGCGGGGCTCGTCACCCTCCACCGGGGCGTAATCCACCACCTGCAATTGGATCAGTTGACCTTCCTGCAGGCTGACCCGATAGTAATCCGCCGGGTTGGCGGTGTCGGCGAAGTGCGCTGGGAAGCGCGGATCAATGTCAGCCGGTTCGGCGGTGGCAAAGCCGGCCAGGGTGGTGCGGTTATTGATGAACTGGGGGGTGTCGAAGCTTGAATTGTCAGGAACTGGCAGTGGTTTTTGGGCGTCGTTTAACGTTTGATCAAACTGGTTCAGTGCGGTGGCGTTTAAGGTCCCGCTCACGGTATACACGTCTGGTTCGAAGCGGACATTGATAGTGCAGTCAGCCTGTACGTTGGCAACGGTATACTGGTCCTCTTCGAGACTGCCACCACAGCCGGAAATGCTGGCCAGCCGGTAATCCTCGGCAGGAAGCACGGCAAACTCGGTGACATCCTCAATGGTGACCATGGCTGACTCTGGAGACAGCGTGCCCAAACCGCTTATCTGGGTGCTGATCTGATAATCGCTGAGTTCAAAGCGGGCGCTGACGGTACAGTCACCTTGAACCGCATCGGTGGTGAAAATATCCCGGGTGCGCTCGCCGCCACAGCCGGTAATGCTCTGCAGCTCATAGCCCGGCTCCGGGGTGATGGTGAAGCTGGTGGTCTGGCCCTCCTCCACCTGGCGCTGGCTGGGCGTGATCTGCCCACCCGTATTGTTTTCCGCGCGCACTTCGTAAACCGTGGGCCCCGGATTGCCGCTGCAGGCGACCAGTGCCATTGTCAGGGCGAATGGCCAAGAGGCTCTGGTGATGACAGACATAGCGAATACCCAGCCGGTGGATCAGTCTTTAAAGGCTAGTATACGTCCGGGATGTGCGACAGGTTGTGCGGTGGGTGGCAAAATGGTGTGAAATGCGCCAGCGGAGCCACATAGGCAGGCGAAGGGTGCGGGCTTCGGCTCCGAGACGTCGGGCGGACCCGCCTTACGCTGTGGTAGGTTTGGGCCTGGTTACGGCGGATGCGGGCTTCGCCCT
>NZ_DFTP01000011.1:18607-35262 GCF_002381585.1 Marinimicrobium sp. UBA4209 | reverse complement strand
GGGATGGGTTCACGGCGGGTCTTCAACTGGCTTCCCGTGCAGCCTCCGGACCTCACGCTGGCAACTCACTTTTAACGAGTCCCAAATAGACCATGGATATTACAAAGAACCTGAAAAAACCCGAACGAGTCGAGTTCATTTTGAATCGGCTCCAGGAACTGTATCCCGAGCCGCCGATACCGCTCGATCACAAAGACCCCTACACCCTACTGGTCGCTGTACTGTTGTCCGCCCAATGCACCGACGAGCGGGTCAACCAGGTCACCCCACATTTGTGGCAACTCGCCGACAACCCCGCGGACATGGCCAAAATACCCGTCGAAGACATCCAGGCCGTCATCCGCCCCTGCGGACTCTCGCCTCAGAAAGCCAAAGCCATCTCCAAACTGTCCCAGATACTCATCGACGAACACAACGGCGAAGTCCCCGATGACATAGACGCCCTGGAAAAACTGCCCGGCGTCGGCCACAAAACCGCCAGCGTCGTCATGAGCCAGGTTTTTGGCGTGCCCGCATTTCCGGTCGACACCCACATCCACCGGCTCGCACAACGCTGGGGACTGACCAACGGCAAAAATGTCACCCAAACCGAAAAAGACCTAAAACGCCTGTTCCCCAAAGACCGCTGGAACGCCCTGCACCTGCAGATCATCTATTATGGACGCGAGTACTGTTCCGCGCGGCGCTGTGATGGTACGGTGTGCGAGATTTGCCGGACCTGCTATCCAGCACGTAAACATCCCAAAAAAGTACACAAACCCTGAACCACCGGCACCCAATTCCAGACTGAAGGACACACAGGATGACCGCTCTACTCAAACACCTGCACCTGCTCTTTGTGTTGCTCTCTTTTATCGGTTTCTTTATCCGCGGCATCTGGATGATGCAGGGCTCTGGCTTGCTAAAACGCAAGTGGGCTCGAGTGCTGCCCCATATCAATGACACCCTGCTACTGGTGAGCGCCGTTGCCCTGGCTGTTGTCATGGGTTACTCGCCGGGCGATCATCCCTGGCTGATGACCAAAATCATCGCTCTGTTTGTCTACATCGGTGTGGGCGTGCTGGCCTTCCGGCACCCCAAAAAGCCGGTTCGGGTCGCCGCCTGGCTGATCGCGCTCGGGATTTTCCTCTACATTGTCAGCGTTGCCCTGTTCAAGCACCCGCTGGGCTTTATGTTGACCCTGGGCGCCTAAGTCACCCCCCGTGGCCGACTACGCGCCCACCTCCTGGCGACGACTGGCACTGTTCGCCCTGCTGTTTGTGCTGCTGACCGCTGCGGGGCTCTATTCCGTATGGGGTCAGTTTGCCGGGCGGGAACTGACCTTCGATACCCGTCTGCTGCAGCCCTGGGTGCTACTATCGCTGTTGGCATTGCTGGCCGTTTATTACCTCAGTGATGCACTGCGATTGGGGTACACCCTGCAGGCGCTGGGACACCGGGTCCCATTGCGGAGCCTTCTGTCACTCGTTTTTATCAACCTGTTTTTTTCCAATATCACACCTATGGCCACCGGAGGCGGTTTTGCGCAGATCTGGTATCTGCGCCGCGAAGGTGTGCCGTTTGGCCACGCGACCGCCGCCACGACTTTACGCACCCTGCTGGCGGTGGCGTTTATTTTTACCCTGGCGCCCCTGTGCCTGCTGACCCTGGACGTATTCAGCGAAGGCACCCTTGGAAAAAACATAGGGTGGGCGCTGGCGGGCTTTGTGGTGTTGTACCTGGGCTTTTTTGCCCTGGTACTGTTTCGCACCCACTGGCTGATTGGTCTGGTGAGTGTTCTGCTGCAACAGCTTCGCCGCTGGCATGGACTCAGTGATCGCCGCCACCGCCGCTGGCAGTTCCACCTGCGCCGGGAGATGTTGCGATTCGCGCGCGCGTTTCGCGAGTATGGTTCCGGTAACCACTGGGCGGTGTTCGCCTCCATCCTGTTTACGGCACTATTCCTGTTGAGCCTGTTCAGCTTTCCCGCGCTGCTTCTTTGGGGGCTGGACTACTCGGTCAGCTACGTGAACATCCTGGGGTTGCTGCTGGTGACGACCTTTATCATGTATTTTTCGCCGACCCCTGGCGCCTCAGGTATTTCTGAGGGAGTATTTGGTCACTTCTTTCGGTCCTTGATTGGTGGCCCCCACTTATTGCTGGTGACCCTTGCCTGGCGAGCACTGACCATCTACCTGGGGATGACCATCGGGCTGGTGCTGTTCAAGCGAACCCTGGCAAAAAATCTTTTACGCGACGCCCAACGGAATAAACGGTAATGAAAGCGCCACGCCTGATGAAATGGCTGTTCTATCTGAATTTGACGATCGTCGGCTTCCTGATCGGCTACAAGCTCTACCTCAACCTGGACCGCCCCGAGTACAACAGCCTGCACACGGAACAGCTACGCCTACTCAAAGATAACCTCGAATCCCGGGATGACTACCAGTTCGCGGTGGTAGGGAACATCAACAACTCGGTGGGCGTGTTTGAAAAGCGCATAACTCCCACGCTGAACCAGTCCGGCGTGAATTTCATGGTCTCCGCCGGCAATGCCGTCAGTGGCGGCGGTGAAGACAAATACCGCGCGCTCCACGGCACCCTGAGCCACCTGGACATTCCCTACCTGCTGACGTTCGGGGAACAGGAGCACGAGGACTTCGGCAGCTTCCGTTTTTACGAGCATTTCGGACCCTATTTCTATAACTTCAAGCTGGGCAACAGTCAGTTCATTTTTCTGGACAGCACCGGAAAAACCCCCTGGCGCTGGCAGATCGAGTGGCTCAAGGGGTTGCTGGGCGACGCCCAGTCAGGCCCGGTGTTCCTCTTCCTTGGGCATCCCCTCTACCCGGTCGAGCACGAGCTGCTGTTCGAGCGGGGAGACCAATACCTGCAGGACCCCACATTCAAGGATGCACTGCTTGGCCTCATTCACCAGCATGATGTCACGGCGGTGTTTTCGGCCAACCTACCGCTCTATTCCAGGCAAACCCATCAGGACACTCACTTCATTACCACGGGCGGTGGCGGCGGACTGGTACTGAACGATGACGTCAGCTTTTATCACTACGTCAAGGTCGCCGTATCGGGTCGCGATGTGGACATCACCATGGAACGCCTGGATGTTGGCCAACACCCGCTGCTCTCCACGCTGGAGAGCTTATGGTTTTTCATCTACTCCCTGTTCTATGTCGGGTACGTCAACTTCATCCTCCTGGTCAGCGCTTTCACGGTAATCGCCATCAAGCTCTACCAGCGTATTGTGGTCGGTCAGGACTACTACCCGGACTTTGATCTGGACCCCACCCCTTGGCAGAAGGCCCCCCTGCGGGTGGCCATGTTCACCAACAACTATCTACCGTTTATTGGCGGGGTGCCGCTGTCGATTGAACGGCTGCGCCGCGGGCTGACTGCCCTGGGAAATTCCGTACTGGTGGTGGCACCGCGGTATCGACGTCAGGACCCCGAGGAATCCGGTGTGGTTCGCGCCCACTCACTGCTGACGCTCGGTGTTCGGGGCGAGTTCAGGCTCCCCAATATTTTCCTGAAACGGATTCGCCGGGCGGTGCGGGAATTCAAGCCGGACCTCATTCATGTCCATCATCCGATATGGATGGGCTCTCTCGGGCTGTGGCTGGCCCGACGTCTGGACATACCTTCAGTCTACACGTACCACACGCGGCTCGAGCACTACGCCCACTTCGTACCGCTCCCCGGTGCACTGTTCCGCAACCTGATCTCGCACGGATTGATCAAACGCTTTGCTAATCGATGCAGCGGGGTCATCGTACCCACTAACTCCGCCGAGGATTACCTGCGTATGATCGGGGTGAAAACCCCGATCTTTGTACAACCCACCGGCATTGACTATGACCGTTTTCAGACGGTTGACGATGCGGCCTTGGCACGACTTCGCCAGCAATACACTCTGGAAGGAAAGCGGGTTCTGATCAGCGTGTCCCGATTGTCGACGGAAAAGAACATCGATTTTCTGCTGGATGCGGTGGCTCGGCTCAAAGACCAGACCAGAACGCCCTTTCATTTATTGATGATCGGCGACGGGCATGAACGCCACCGCCTGCAACAGCGAATCGAACAAGAGGCACTGGCCGACCATATCACGCTGGTGGGCGCGATCGCCCCGGAGGACATGGCCACTTACTACCGCCTGGGCGATCTCTTTGTCTTCGCTTCCAAATCGGAAACCCAGGGAATGGTCATCCTGGAGGCCATGGCCGCGTCCCTGCCCGTTGTCGCGGTGCGCTCCAGCGGCATTGATGATGTGGTCCGGGAGGATGAAAACGGCTATAAAACGCCCGATAATCTGGAGGTCTGGTGCCAGCGGGCCCGCCAACTGATCGAGGATGACATGCACCGTGATCGTCTTTCCCGGCAGGCACAATCGTTTGCACAGCAATATTCCACCGACGCATTTGCGCGCAACGTGAAAGGGATTTACAGTTGGCTGATGGCTGCCCACCATCAACATAAAAACCATTCAGAGTGGTAGAGGCACTTTCTTTACAGCAAAAACTTATAAGTTTCCGTTATCTAGACTGATTTCTAATAACAAAGGTGGGTTGAGTGGCCTACCGTTGACGGTGTCGCCAAAATGTCATATACAAGGCACTACGCTGTACAAAATTCATAACAAACCACTGGCGCGACTATGAAAAAACTATTTATTCTACTCAGTCTTCTGGTGTGCCTACCCAGCCAGGCCTGCGATGAAACCTGCAAGCGCGAGGCGGCCATGGAAGAGCACGGTGTCAAATTCCCCAGTTACCTCACGGCGTCCTACTGTCAGGACACCAGCGTCGCGTTTCTTTTACGCGCGCGGGAGAGCCTGCAAAGCTATCGGGATGAGAAGCTGACCACCGGCCATAAAGGAGGAATGCGCAACATCAGCAACTTCCTGAAGCAGCGCAAGCAATGGCTTGAGGAGTGTGATCAGTATCTGGCCCTGACCGATCAGGGACGGGTATTCCGCGATGAAGCCACCACCCAGAATATTCTGACGGCCATCGATTCAACCACTGCGGAACTCGACCGTCTGGTCACCAGCGGAGGCGGTGTTCACGCACCCGCCAGTCAGGCGGAAATGGCGGGTGTGCGGATGGATCAGTTGTTTATGGTGGTCGACAACCACCGGACCGATCTGCAACTGCGTGGTCAACTGGTAATTCGTTAATCCCTTTTTTTAAGCGACAGCTTGGGCCGCGCGGGGCGGTCCTTGCGCTGCTCAGCAAACTGTTTGGCACTTTCTTCCGCCCGACGGGCACGACTGTTAACGACGGTAGAGCGCTTCTGGGAGCCAGCATCCGAGCCGTTGGCGGCAGCAGCCAGCGCCTCCATACCCGATCGTAGCAGGCGCGCCTGATCGGCAAAGCTCAACCCTTGCGGATAGTTTGCCGGCGCGACGCCGGAGGGGTTGCGTACATCCCCCTCCACTTCCAGGCTGAAACCACTCGGGTGCTCCGCCCGGCCTCGGGCCAGATCCAGGGTCCATGTTTGGTAATCCAGGGATTCCATGGGTCAATCTCCGTTGAGGGAAGTGGCAGCGGCGCCCTTCCAGATCACGATTTGGTGGCGGCCCGACGCTGGCGCGCCGGCGGCGCGGCACCAATATGGGCCTCGTTGCGCTGACGCGCCAGTTCAATCTGTTTCTGCCGCTCAGCGAAGCGGGCCTTCTGGTCGTCCGTCAGTTGGTGGTAACAACGCGGACAACTGACGCCTTTCATATACTCCGGCGCCTGCTTGTCTTCTTCCGTGATCGGGTGACGACAGCCGTGACACTGATCATAGCTGCCGGGCTCAAGGCGGTGATTGACCGCGACGCGGTTATCAAACACAAAGCACTCACCCCGCCAGAGGCTCTCTTCCTCGGGGACTTCCTCCAGGTATTTGAGGATACCGCCCTGCAGGTGGTAAACCTCATCAAAGCCCTGGGCTTTCATATACGCGGTGGCCTTCTCGCACCGAATGCCGCCCGTGCAGAACATGGCCACTTTCTTGTAGCGCGACGGGTCGAGGTTATCCTGCACGTACTGGGGGAATTCGCGGAATGTCTCGGTCTCCGGGTCAAGCGCCCGCTCAAAGCTCCCGATCGCATACTCGTAGTGGTTACGGGTATCGATAACGAGTACCTCGGGGTCGGAGATCAGCGCGTTCCAGTCGCTCGGCGGCACGTAAGTGCCCACGCTCTGGCGAGGGTCAATACCCTCCACCCCCATGGTCACGATTTCCTTTTTCAGTTTGACCTTCATACGGTAAAACGGCTGCTCATCGCTTGGAGACTCCTTGTGCTCCAGATCCGCCAGTCGCGGGTCCGAGCGCAGGTAGTCCAGCAGGCCATCGATGCCCTCCCGGGAGCCGGCAACCGTGCCGTTGATGCCTTCATGGGCCAGCAGCAGCGTGCCTTTCAGACCCAGCGCCACGCAGCGCTCCCGCAGGGGATCACTGATCTCCTGGAAGTCAGGCAGAGAGGCAAATTTATACAGGGCAGCGACAACAAAAGCACTCATGGGAAGACAATAAACCTCGGGGAACTGACAGAAAGCGCGCATTATAAACGCTTAAATTTTGAACAACCAGCTTCAACCGGTGAATTGACGGGTCAATTCACCGGATTTCAGGACTTCGCGCCACCGCCCAGGCAGGGAGGCGAGCCCGGTACCTGATTCGCGTCGCGCCACTCCTCTGGGCTGTAGGTGTGCAGCGCCAGGGCATGGACCGGACCTCGTAGCTGCTCGGCGAGCGCCCCATAAACCGCCTGATGACGCTGCACCTGCCGCTTGCCAACAAAGGCCCCAGAGACCAACACGACCTTGAAATGACTCTCCGATCCGGGGGGCACATTATGCTGGTGGCTTTCATTGAGCACCTCCAGATGGAGGGGCTCGAAGGCCTCTGTCAAAGCACGGTTAATAGACGCTTCTACCGGTTTCATACACTACTCCACAAATTTTGTCGGCATTTTACCGATTGCCGACTACACTGTGTTAATTCATCCCTCAAAAAAACAATTGACCGCCATGCACCGTCCAGACACCATATCCATCAGGCGACGACGTCCAGCGCTCGCAATACCTCGGACGTGATGGGATAGACCGGGTAGTCACGGAAAAAATCCGCCAGATCGAAGGCCTCCAACACCCGTTCGCTGTAGTCCCGATGCCGGGCTCGCGCGGCGTCAAAGCCGCGAAACTGTAGTTGCTGCAGGCACTCCGGGCACACCCGCCAGGGCCAGGGGTCCGGCTCGGGTAACCGGGTGGCCACCGCCAGCCGCAGATCCGGCTGCTGGCGGCGCAACTGTTGCAGCGTCCGACAGTACGCCAGGTGGTACCCCGGCGCCGCCCAACTCTCTCCCGGCGCCTGCCCCCACACCAGAACCCGGCTGTTTTTATACGCCAGCGTATAATCGTGCAGGCATCGTAAGGCCGACCAGCCCAGTGTCAGGCCCGTGAGGAGCTCTTCCCGTTCCCGGGCGGTGAGATGCAGCTGAGGATCAAAAAACTCGAATGCCCCCAATTGCTCCGCCCCGAGAGACGCCCGCATGCGGTTGAACGGCTCAAACTCCAGAAAGTCCGGCAGCTTCACGAGCGTTCCTCGGTAAGCAACCCTTCGATACGGGATTCCGCATCGGTGCGCAACCGGAACTCAACCCGGCGGGAGCGGATTTCGTCCTCCTGGCCGTTTCGGGTCACCACCTTGGAGGAGGACAGTCCATTGGCGGTCAGATGCGCCTTGATCCAGGCCCGCTCCGGCTCCACGTCCGGCAGGCTGAGCAGGTAGGCCAGGGTTGTGCGGGTTCGAGCCTGGGACAGCGCCATATTGCGAATGTAGGCTTCCCGCTCCGGCAGGTTACCCCAGTCGCTGGAGGTGTGGCCTTCAATCCGCACCTCCAGAATGTCGTCCCGGTACTTGGGGGAGGTGATGATCGCCAGGTAGCGCGGGAAGAAGTCGGACAATATCGCCTCAAACGCGGGACGCAGGGTGTCTTCCCCCTGGGGAAAGAGCACTTCGGTGTCGTAAAAGCGCAGGCTGAGATCCCGGTTGAGTTCGGCTCCCCAGCGCGGCAGGTCGTCTCCGAACTCTTCCTGAAGATCGTCGTACAGCTGGGTCTTCAGGCGGTCGTAGAGCACCGCCACATCGCGAATTTTACGGCTCTCGATCTCGAGCTGAACCATATAGACCACGGCAATCAAAAGGAACACCATCATCAGTCCCCCCATCAGATCACTGACGGAGACCCAGTGCTCCTCGTGCTCTACATCATGGTTGGGCCGGGGTGCGAGCGGATTTTGCTGATTGGGACGCTGAGTCATGAGTGGTATCGGGGCCATTGGAATCAGTAACCGCGCCGCTGGCCTGAACCAGGGCGCGCAACTTGTCGGTCAGCGGTGAATAGTCGTTGACGAATTTCTCGGACAGTGAGGTCAATTGATAGCCAAAGGTGGTCAGCGCCTTGGTCAGTTCGCGCTCCAGTGCCTTATCAAGCTCCTCCAACTGACTGCCGGTACGGTCCACCAGGGCTTCCACCTGTTGGTGCATACCGTTCTGGGATTGAGTCAGACTGTCGGCCAGGTTGCGATGCACTTCCGCCGAGGTATCCCTCAGGGCCCGGGAGGCTTCATCCAGCACCTGGCTCAGTTGCTGTTGGTTGCGGGTCACGCTGTCCGCCAGCTGATCCGTGAGCGCATCCACCCGTCCCTCCAGAGAGGGAAGACCCGCCGCAGCCTTTTCAGCCACCGTCGATAGCTGGGACAGATACTGATCCAACCCCTGGGCCTGCGCCTGCAGCGCTTCCATCAGCCCGCCGAGAGACTCGGATACCTGATTGAACACCTCGGAGTGGGTGACCACTTTCTCATACGCCCGGCTGGCCTTGTCGAGCAGCTCACCATTGGACTTCTGAGTCACCAGAAGCTCCTGCAGTTCGGTTTTGTAGTTCTGCTGCCAGAGCAGCATATTACCCACCGCTTCATTGAGCTTCTTGAAGTTTTCGCCGTACTGAACGTCGATCTGGGCATTGAAGTCGGTCAGCACGGTTTCCAGCGCGCGAATCAGCGCCTGAGTGTTGGCCTCGGTCATATCGGCCTGATACTGCTCCAGAGACTGCTTCAGCCCCCGGATTTCGTCCTGCTGTTGCTGGCGCAAGCCCTGCACAGCAGCGTTCAGACCACCGGCATCGGGGTCGGACAGGGATTGGTGAATATCGGATAGCAGGTTGGCCAGATCATCGACCGTGGCCGCCTCGTAACTGGACTGGCGCCGATGCTGGCGCAGCGTGGTAGTCAAATGACGGAACTTGACCAACAAGGCGCCCAACAGGCCGGCGATGGAGGTCCAGAAGGCGGTCTGAAGCCCCTCAATCAACCCCGGAACGCTGGACTGGATATCCGTCGTGTCAAATTCCAGCAGCCCCAGCGCCACCCCGATAAAGGTACCGAAAATACCCGTACTGGTGAGAATGGTCGGGGCGTGTACCGCACTTTGGGAAGAGTAGCCCGGCCCGATGAAATAGACCGTCATCAGTACGATCAATGCCATCAAAACCAGTGACAGGGTTGAGAATTCGAGCAAGAAGTCCATAGAGGCCTGAGTCTGTATGCCGTCTCGGCGTTAACGTCGGCCCCGAGTGTAGCCTATTCGCCCCACGGTCGACCACTGCCGAGCACTCCCGCTCCTCTCAGAGAAACCGCGCCGCTCCCACGCTGACCCAGATGATGGCCAGCAGGATCAGACTGACCAGCACCAGTGCCGAGCCCATATCCTTGGCGCGACCCGCAAGCACATGCATTTCATCTCCCGTGCGATCAATCGCCGCCTCAATCGCCGAGTTCGCCAACTCCGCCATGATGACCCAGAACACACTGGCCACCAGCAGCAACCGCTCCATTAGGGTCGTCCCCAGCCAGAGCGAGGCCGGTAGCAGGATAACCGCCAACAGGACCTCCTGACGGAACGCCGCCTCGAAGCGCCAGGCCGCGGCAAAGCCGTGCATGGAGTACCCAAAGGCATCAACAATCCGGCGTAAACCGGTTTTTCCGGGTTTGGGCATAAGGTGGTAACACTCCTGGATGATCGCCAATGCCGCGTACGTTAACGGATTGTTGCGGCGATGGAAATCCCGGCCGTTCACTGTCATGGAAGATTCACAATGGAGTGCTATCAATACGCTGTCGGCGGCTGAAGTCCCAAGACCCAACCAAGGCGGTGACCTATGAACAGTCTCTTTGAACGCGTGCATCGGCTGGATACTCTCGCTTTTCTGTGGCTACACGTCACCAAGCGCTTCCCTTACCGCAAATCGGTTCGCTGGATTTCGAGAACCGGGGACGGCCACCTGTATATTCTGGGCTCCCTGGCACTGGCGCTGCTCGAGCCGGAGCACGGCCAGGCGTTTATCCTGGCGGGCATACTGGCCTACGCGCTGGATATCAGTCTCTACCTTTGGCTTAAAAATGCCATCAAGCGAGACCGGCCCGCCATGAAAATTGATTTCTACGAGGCCTGGATCACTCCCTCGGACCAGTTCAGCTTCCCCTCGGGGCATACCGCCGCCGCCTTTCTGTTTGCCGCGCTGGTTACCAGCTTTTATCCGGCTTTTGCCCTGCCCTGCTATCTGTGGGCCAGCATGATTGGCGCCAGCCGGGTGTTGCTGGGTGTGCACTACCCCAGCGATATCGCCGCCGGGGCCTTGCTGGGATCCGGAGCGGCAATGACGGGGCTCTATGCCTCCTCGATAATCTGGCCAACCACAGGCGTTTTATGAAGATACTGTACGGTGTTCAGGGCACGGGTAATGGCCACACCACCCGCGCGCGAATCATGGCAAGAGCACTCAAGGAGGAGGGAGTCGAAGTAGACTGGGTCTTTTCCGGGCGGGCGCCCGAAGACTATTTCGACATGGACACTTTCGGCTCGTACCGATGCTTTCGCGGTCTGACCTTTGTCACTGAGCACGGGCGGGTAAACTATCCTCGAACCATACTCAGCAGCCACCTGCGCACCCTTTACAGGGATATCCGCTCGCTGGATGTCAGCGGCTACGATCTGCTGATCAATGATTTCGAACCGGTAACCGCCTGGGCGGCGCGCCGAGCCGGGCTGCCCAGCATCGGCATTTCCCACCAATGTGCGTTTATGCACCAGATTCCGAAGCGGGGCGAAAACCTGTTTGTACGGGCCTTCATGCGGCAGTTCGCGCCGGTAGAGCACGCCATCGGTCTGCACTGGCACCACTTCAACCAGCCGATCCTGCCACCGCTGATTGAGCCCTCGCAGTACCCCAACGAGTGCCACGCCAAAGAGTATCTGGTGTATCTGCCCTTCGCTCAGCCCGAGGACATAGTGCCTCAGCTACGCGCGTTTCCGGACACCCGCTTCTACGTCTATCAGCCGGTACCGAAACCCATCGACGAGGGCCACATCCAGATCCGGCCCTTTTCCCGGGAAGGCTTTCAGGCCGATCTGCACCGGGTCGAGGGGGTCATTTGCAGCGCGGGTTTCGAGCTGCCCAGTGAGGCCATTCAGCTGGGCAAAAAGCTGCTGGTGCAGCCCGTGGTCGGTCAGATGGAGCAACAGTCGAATGCGTTCGCCTTGAGCCAACTCGGTTATGGTGCCGTGGCCCAGGTATTGACCGAAAAGGCCATTGGCGACTGGCTGGCCATGCCGCGTGCCCGACCGGTGGATTACCCCAACGTTGCCCAGGCGCTGGCACGCTGGCTGCTCAATGATCGGAAACCGGCGTTTGCGCAGTTGCGGGATGAGCTCTGGCGACAGGTGCCGGAGCCGGAAGCCAAGGTCAATCTGGAGCGTGCGTCCGCCACCGTTCAGCCCTGAACAGGGTGTCGGTGGCGGTTCAACGGTCAGAGGTCAAAAATCAGAGGTCGACTTTGCCGCGATTGCGTTTGATCGCGCCGCGCTGGGTTTTTCGATCCATCCGTTTTTGCCGCGCGGCCTTGGAGGGGCGAGTGGGCCGCCGGGGCTTGGGTCGGTGGCTGGCTTTGGCAATCAGCTCCGCCAACCGCTCCAGCGCATCGGCCCGGTTTTTCTCCCAGGTTCTGAAGCGCTGGGCTTTGAGCACCAGAACACCGTCTGCGGTGATCCGCTGGTCGCGCATCTGCAGCAGACGCTCCTTGACCGCTTCGGGCAGCGAAGACGCCTGAACATCAAAACGCAGGTGCACCGCGCTGTTGACCTTGTTGACATTCTGACCCCCCGCCCCCTGGGCGCGAATGGCCGTCAATTCGACTTCGTGCTCCGGAATCATCAGGGAAGGGGGCAAAACGCGATCTCTCTCTTGCAGGGATAGGGTTCAGGAGGGAATCAGGGTGACCGGTTGCCGATCGTCGAGCAGCACCGGCTGCAGGCGACGATCGTATCGGGTCTGATGGGCACGCCAGCGGACCAATGCGCCACCGGCCAGCAGGCCGACCAGGGCGCCAATGGCGCTCAGGCCATCGGATGCCCAGAGCTGCTGGGCCACGCCGGCACCGGCCAACATGCCAAACAGCGGTGTGAGATAGACAAACAGGGAGCCGTTGACCACAACACTTTCGGGTACCCCAATCTGGATTTCCTGATCAATGCGGTAATCCGCCGGATCCCGTCCTTCCAGAAGCACCCACAGGTAACTGGTATGTCCCATGAGCCGCGCCATCAGGCTCTGACCACAACCTTTTTCCGCCGCGCAGCTACCACAGGTGGAGCGCTGGATGGTTTCCACCCAGAGTCCATCGGTTTCAATGGCGACAATGCGGCCGGTTTCGGAAATCATGGTGTTACCTCACGGGTCCCGGACAAAGGAGTTATGCCTTGGGCCAGTTGCTCAGCGACGGCGCCGGGGATCTCGCCCACCACGGTCACTCGGTACTGCTGATTGTCCGTTGCCAGCTGCCCCATGAATGCCGACGTGGCCCCTCGATGGGCACGCCCGGCAATCTCCGAGGAGTTGGCCACCGGCTGCAGGAATACCGAAAAACTGGCCAGACCGTCGGTATACATTAACATATCAATGCCATTCGGAAGACGCTTTTCCCCGGAATAGGCAAACCCTGGGGGCAGCCAATTCAGGCTCCATCGGGTCGGCTGACCCGCCTCGGCATCCAGGCAGTCGGTGCGATCTTCAGGCCAGGATCCGACCTCTTCCCGCAGGGGTTCGACATCGGGGTTGATGTCCAGATCCACGAACTGGAAGCGCTCCAGCAACCGCTGCTGTTCATCGACCAACAGCGCCTTGAGCAGCAGCCCGGTGTCCCGGTCCACCCCCAGCAGATAGCCATAGCGAAGCTGATCCCTGGGGCGTACCTCAAGGGTATAGGTCTCTCGACCGGCCACCCGGTCGGAACCTCGGACGGTCAACTGGTAGTAGCGGTCAAGGCGAGCGACCGCTTTGGGGGACACATCGGCGTTGAGCAGGCGGTAACCGGTTGTCTGACATCCGGCCATACCATTCAGTTGTTGGGCGGTACCAGCGGGACCGTTCAGATACTCGAGCCGCTCCACGACCCGCTCACCGTCTGACCAGCGGTATACCCGGAAGCTCTCCATGGCATTGCGATGCTCATAGGTGAAAGAGCCCCGGTAATTCAGGTTCTGCCCGGCACGAGCCATGCTCTGGAGCAGGCTCAGCGGATCTGGACTGTCTGCTTGAGCTGGACGGTCTGCCTGAGCCGCCCAGCCTGCGGATAGCAACACCAGGCTTGCCAGCAGTCGCCCCATCACGGCGCTTTACTCCTCGTCTTGATTGGTCACCCGAGCAAAAGGCAGAACACCCTGATTGCTGTTGCGCGCGGCGTGATCACTGTGGGCCTGCATCAACTGGTTCAGGTAGGCGCGGATTTCCTCGGCGGGGATCTGACCGGATTCGGCGCGCACCGGCACAAAAATGACTTCTCTGGAGGGGCGCTGCACCGGGTCATAGCCGCTTTCCGCGCTGGCGGTACGGGCCATGGGCAGGGACGGTGCCTGATAACCCGCAGGCAGAGACACCGGCTCGGAACGGCCGATATCGCTCTCGGCACTGCCGCTCTCGGCAGGCGAGGTGCCGGCTATGGTGTTGTCAGCCTCCATACCCGGGTACTGCTGGACCCCGATCAATACCGCCCCGGCCACCGAGGCGGCTACCGCGACCTGTCCGACGCGCTGCCACCAATGACGGTGTCCGGCCGCCGGCGCCGCCTCGTCGGCGAGCGCCTCACTGATCCGGTCCGCAAAGCCCGAAGGCGCCATGACTTCCAGCTCACGTCGCATTACCGAGCCCGCCAGCTGGTAACGGGACCAGCGTGCGTTCAACTCCGAATCCGCTGAGTCGTCAGCGCCGGCTTTCAGTAAACGACGTACTTCCAGCGGAGACGCTTCACCATCGACCAGTGCCGACAGTGACTCATTCAGGGAGTGATTGCTCTGTTCAGTCATCGCGCATGTACCTTCATCAAGCGATATCAATAGTGGCTGAAGCACTGCTGAATGCTTCCAACCCCGGGCCTTCATTGGGTGAGACTGGGCTCTCCCCCAAAGGTTCAGCCGAAATCCAAAAAAATCTTAACAAACATTTACGACTCTGCCACCAGCGGTTCGATGCACCGATCGATGGCTTCGCGAGCCCGGAATATCCGGGATCTCACGGTACCAACCGGACAATCCATGATATGAGCGATGTCCTCATAGCTCAGCCCCTCCATCTCCCGCAGTGTCACCGCGGTGCGCAGATCTTCCGGCAGGTCCCGTATTGCCTTGTCCACCACGGCCTGGAGCTCATCGCGCATCAGGCTGCGCTCCGGACTCTCGATATCCTTCAGAGCCTCGCTGCCGGTATAAAACTCGGCATCGTCCACTTCAACATCGCTGGCCGGGGGGCGCCGATTGCGCGCCACCAGGTGGTTCTTCGCTGTGTTGATGGCAATCCGGTACAACCAGGTGTAAAAGGCGCTGTCGCCCCGGAACTTGGCCAGAGCCCGATAGGCCTTGATGAACGCCTCTTGAGCCACATCCTGCACTTCCGCCTGATCGCGGATATAGCGCCCGATAATGGCATAAATTTTGTGCTGGTACTTGATGACCAACAGATCGAAGGCGCGCTTATCGCCCTTCTGTACTCGCTCGACCAGCTGTTGATCGGTGTCCTGCGCGGCGTGCGCTGTCATCCCATAACCCCCAAGCGACCCGGAGCCCACAACCGGACTCCAGTGTCATTCATCTGTTGTTGTTTGCCACTTCTGTGGTTTGCCTCTGTCAGCCCGCAACTGCGAGCACGCCTCGTTGCTATGGTAGGTGGCCACCCGGTCACTACCGGTGCCCCACTGACCAAAGGCCCGACAAAAAGTTCATAAGTGCTGCGTCTCATATTACCCAATGATCTCTAAGACACTGGCCACGAGCCTTGCTATTATACGGGTTTATACCATCTACCTCTAACGTTACGGTCGGCCCAGGCCGCATCCGTACCGCAGAACGATGATCCCGGAGCGCGCCCGACGACGTAAATGGCCCTACCGGGCATCGCCCCTTGGCAGGACAGGTACACACTGAATGAGCAACCACTTTAGCAGCGATATTCTCGTTATCGGATCCGGTGCCGCCGGTCTGACACTGGCATTGCAACTGGCCCGGCACGGAAGGGTTCATGTGCTGAGTAAAAATGCCGTCAACGAGGGCTCGACCTGGTTTGCCCAAGGCGGCATTGCAGCGGTTCTGGACGACGACGATTCCATCGAAGCCCATGTCAGCGATACACTCAATGCCGGCGGAGGCCTCTGCCATGAAGACGCGGTCCGGTTTACCGTTGAGCGCAGCAAGGGGGCCATTCGCTGGCTGATTGATCAGGGCGTCAACTTTACCCGGGAAGGCAGCAACGGCGGTTACCACCTGACCCAGGAGGGCGGCCACAGCCACCGGCGCATCATTCACAGTGCCGACGCCACCGGTGAAGCCGTGCACAGCACCCTGATCGACCGGGTGCGCGCCGAACCCAATATCGAACTGTTTGAGGACCATGTCGCCCTCAACCTGATCACCCAGGCCGACAAAGGCTCACCCAAACTGCGCTGCACCGGCGCCTATGCGCTCAACCGGCGCGACGACCATGTGCATGTGTTTCAGTCCCGCGTGGTGGTACTGGCCACCGGGGGCGCCAGCAAGGTCTATCTGTACACCAGCAACCCCGACAGCGCCAGTGGTGACGGCATTGCCATGGCCTGGCGGGCGGGCTGCCGGGTCGCCAACATGGAGTTCAACCAGTTTCACCCGACATGCCTCTACCACCCCCGGGCCAAAACCTTTCTGATTACCGAAGCGCTGCGTGGTGAAGGCGCCTATCTGCGCCTGCCCAGTGGCGAACGCTTCATGACCCGGTTCGACGAGCGCGCCGAACTGGCGCCGCGCGACATTGTGGCCCGGGCCATCGACCATGAAATGAAGCGCCTCGGCTGCGACTGCCTCTATCTGGATATCAGCCACAAGCCGGCCGAGTTCATCAGCGAACATTTCCCGACGGTCAAAGCCCGCTGTCTGGAATTCGGTATCGACATCACCAAAGAGCCGATCCCCGTGGTACCGGCGGCCCACTACACCTGCGGGGGAATCATGGTGGATCACCACGGGCAGACCGACCTGCTCAACCTCTACGCGATCGGGGAGACATCGTTTACCGGCCTGCACGGTGCCAACCG
>NZ_DFTP01000011.1:17951-18300 GCF_002381585.1 Marinimicrobium sp. UBA4209 | reverse complement strand
TTCCCTCGACTATCCGGAGCGCTCACCCATTGCGCGGGACACCATTCTGGTGCCGATGAATTACGCCGGCCAAAATGTGATTGTGAACAAAGAATAGTGTGATCGGAGGGACGCTGACCGCTCGCGATCAGCGTCCCTCATGCCAACGCCCCATCCGCAACCACACCCGAAGGCGCCGACGGTCGTCAGCACTGGCACTGTCCGGCAGAATCACCAGGGTGTGCACTCGCAGCCAGTTGCCTTCACGAAAACGCACCACCTGAAGCCAGGGCCATATCAGCCATTCACCGCAGGGGACCACCGTAACCACCCCGGATGCTCCCTCAAGCGTCCAGGCACCGGCTTCATA
>NZ_DFTP01000011.1:9652-17896 GCF_002381585.1 Marinimicrobium sp. UBA4209 | reverse complement strand
AGCACCGGCTTCATAGGCCAAAACCGTCGGTTCAGAACGTCGGCCGGTACGCCACCACTCACAGACCAGCAGCGCATTGAACAGGCACAGGACCATCAGCCACCCTATGGAGACACCGGAATGCCCCACAAAAGCGAGCCAGGGCAGTACCGCCAGAGCGAGTAACAGACACCGGTGCAGGCGCCGCAACCAGCGCGACGGCTGCAGGCGGATGGGCGCCAACCGGCGGTTAGCGGGCGTTGATTCCGGTATTGGCCCGGACAATGTCGACAATCCTTTTCAGTTCAGTGTCCTCGGGATCCTGGCGGTGCAGAAACCAGGCGAACATCTCCTGATCCTCGGACTCGAGCAACTTCCAGTAGCGCTCTTTGTCCGCCTGCTCAAGGCCGGGATACACGTTTTCCAGAAAGGGCAGCAGGATCAGATCCAGCTCCAGCATACCGCGGCGACTGCCCCAGAATAGACGGTTGCGTTCCACAGACATCTCCCGTTAGCAACAAGGGCCGCAGTATATCATCGCACCGGAACTCTATGAACGACGCAAGGCCGGAGATTGCCCGCCCTGGCCCGGACCTCGAAGCGTGACTCGCACTCGGGCGCTTGCCGGGCTTGGAGCCACCGACGTATCGTTCTATCATGCGCCCTCGGTGATCGGCTCTATCGCCCAGTAGCGCAGGCCAATCACGTTCGAATCGCAACCACGGGAGCGCTCTACCCATGCAGACGGCAACCTCCACCGACTGGCTGACTCTGTCCGACTGGACCCTGATGGCCGTCACCGGTCCCCAGGCCAAGGCCTTTCTCCAGGGGCAGGTCACCTGTGACATTCGGGAGTTGACGCCGGGCGAAAGCCGACTGGGGGCGCACTGCGACCCGAAAGGCCGGATGCAGGTGAGCTTTCGCGCCCTGGCCACCGGTGAAGAGCAGGTGCTGCTGCGCCTACCGCGCTCCATGGTGGAGGCCACCACCGCCTCTCTGGGAAAATACATTGTCTTTTCCAAGGCCGAGCTGTCCGACGAAACCGGCCATTACCGGTTACGCGGCCTGTGCGGCCCCGATGCCCGTGAACAGCTGGCCGGGGCCTTGATTGAGCCAGCTCCTGAGCCGGGCCAGTGGGTGGCGCACGACGGGGGCTTTATTGTCACGCTCGACGAGCAGCGCTACGAGTGCTGGCTGACCGTGGCGCAGGCCGAAATCCTCGACCGACACTTCGGCCAGCCGACGGCCGGTGATACCCAGTGGCGGCTGCTGGATATCCGCGCGGGCCTGGGTGAGGTGCTGCCGCAGACGCAGGGACTGTTCACCCCGCAACTGTTGAATTTTACCCAGATCGGCGGCGTCAGCTTCCGCAAAGGTTGCTTCACCGGCCAGGAAATCGTCGCGCGACTGCACTACAAAGGGAAACTCAAGCAACGCATGCGGCGGTTGAGCGCTGCCTGCAGCGATCCCGACGCCCTACTGCCGGGAACGCTACTGCACAATGGCGACGGGAAGAAAGTCGGTGAGCTGGTTACGGCCGCCCCGAGCGGGCCCGGCACCTGTGAGTGCCTTGCCGTGGTCGAAGACAGCGCTCTGGAGGGAGAAATCCAGATCGACCACACTTTCCCGGCCGAACCGCTATCATTACCCTATACTGTCGAATAAACTCCAATGGTTGGCCGCCCGAGAAAGCTGGCGGCCCATGAAAACCCTGAAGACCGGAAACAGGAAGCCCCATGAGTCATGTTGTTGAGCGCGTCCGAGACGAAATCATCAGTGCCATCAAAAACGATCAACTGGTCCTGCCCACCCTGCCCGAAGTCGCCCTCCAGGTCCGGGAAGTGGCTGACGACCCGGACGCCAGCCTGGATCAACTGGCCAAGGTAATCGGCAACGACGCCGCCCTGAGCGCCCGCATCATCCGGGTGGCAAACAGCCCCCTGCTCAGGGCCAACCGCCACATCGAAGATCTGAAAACCGCCCTGAGCCGACTGGGCATGGAATATACCTGCAACCTGGCCACCGGTCTGGCCATGGAGCAGATGTTCCAGGCCACCTCGGATCTGGTGGACAGCCGGTTGCGGGATGTGTGGATGCGCTCAAGCGAAGTGGCCGGTATCTGCCATGTGCTGTGCCGGCACTACACCAAGCTACAGCCAGACAAGGCGACCCTGGCGGGCCTGATTCATAAGATCGGCGTTCTGCCCATCCTGACCTACGCCGAGGAGCATCCCTCCTTGTTGACCGACAGCCTCACCCTGGACCGGGTGATCGACGAACTGCAGGGCCCGCTGGGAGACATGATCCTGAAAGCCTGGGAATTCCCCGACGAGCTGATTCACGTGCCCAGCCGGCACATGAAATTCGCCCGCAAGGCCGACACCGCCGACTACGCCGACCTGGTCACGGTTGCGCTACTTCAGAGCCATATGGGCGACGGCTCCGCCCTGGGCGAGATGGACTACCATAGCGTCACCGCGTTCGAGCGACTCGGTATGGACCCGGACATGCAGTCAGCCGAAGCGGAAGACCTGAGCGACGAAATGGCGGCCGCCATGATGGCGCTGCAATAAGTCGCCGATCAGGCGCCGTCACTATAGAGGCGGCGCACCTCATCGCCCAGTATTTTGGCTCCTTCGGCAACCCGCTCCGGGGCCTGACAGTAAGTCACGCGTAGACATTCCTGCCGATGCCCCCACGGCTCCTCCAGCCCCGGAAAGAAGTGCTCACCGGGCACCACCAGCACACCCCGTGCCTTGAGGCGCTCGTACAATGCCATGCTGGAAATGGGTAGCCCTTCAAACCAGAGCCACAAAAAGAACGCACCCTCGGGGCGATGAATACGAACCGGCAGGCCGGTCAGCTCGCGCTGAAATACCGCCAGAGCCGACTGCATCCGCTGGTGATAGAACGGCCGAATGACCTCGGGCCCCAACCGAAAGAGCTCACCCCTTACCAGCAGCTGTTGCGCCAACGCCGGCCCCAGGTTGCCGCTGGCAAGGCTCAATACCGTATTGGCCCGGGCAAAGGCCTGAATGATCTCCGGTCGGGCAACGACAATGCCCGTGCGCGCCCCGGGCAACCCCAGCTTGGACAGGCTCAGCACCAGTATGGTGTTGTCATTCCAGAAGGGGCGCGTGGACGGGTAAACAATGTCGGGAAAAGGCGCCCCGTACGCCACATCCAGAATCAGCGGCAGATCGCGCTCCCGAGCCAGGGCATCAAGGTGATTCAGCTCATCTTCGGTCACCAGGTTCCCGGTCGGGTTGGTCGGCCGTGACAGGCACAGGGCGCCAAGATCCTCCTCCAGGGTCAATCGCTCAAAGTCGATGTGATACTTGAACAGTCCCTCGGGTAGCAATTCGATGGCAGGCCGGTTCGCACGAAACAGCGACGGGGCCAGGCCGACATCCGCATAGCCCAGATACTCGGGCACCAGGGGCAACTGCACCTTACGGTAGACGCCGTCACTCCCCTCCCCGGCCAACAGATTGAACAACACGAAGAACGCCGACTGGCTGCCATTGGCCACCGCGAGGTTCTCTCGGGTGACCGACCAACCGCAGGTGCGACGCAGCTCCCCGGCCAGCGAATCGAGAAACTCCGGATCTCCCTGAGGGGGCTGGTACACACCGAGCATCGGGCGTCGAACGCCGGGGTCGTCCATCACCCCCTGCAGGGCGCTGCTCAGCGATGCCTCCACCTCGGGGATCGATGCGGGATTACCACCGCCCATGAAAATCATCTCGGGATTGACCCGGAGCGCTTCGCCCAGGTCATCCATCAAGGTGACAATACCGGCATCACCCGCCACTTTTTCACCAAATCGGGACAGCTTCATAAGTCGCTCAGATTCCGCTCGCACGGGACGCAGGATGCTCGGAAAGACGGGCCTCCCGATTCTTATCGGCGGTCTCTTTTTCCATAGCCGCGTCGAACAGTTCCGCGAAGGTCATATCCAGTTGCTCCCCGGAGAACCCCTCAATACGCTTCAGACGCTCGTGCAATTCGGGGTACCAGGGCAATTTGTCCAGGTCGAGACAGGGGTCGGGCAGAACTTTGGGCAGCCTCAACAGCGGGCCCAGCTCCCGGATGCGGCGGCGGTGCAAATCCCGGCAGAGGACGAAGTCCCCCTGATTGGTCACCGCGATCCAGTGTTCTCTCTGCAGGGCCATACGAATTCGCTGCCACTGGTCTGAAGCCAGGCCAAGCTGCAGCAGTTCACTGTCTTCCAGCCCCCGCCCGTCGAGACTGCGGCGATAGAAATGCCACAATACCACCATGGCCGCCACCAGATCCGGGTAGCCCCGGTCACGCAGCGCGATCTGGTAAACGCCGATGGTATGGACCAGCACGGCGCCGGCCAAAATCACAATCCAGGTCAGGTTTACCCACAGCAGAAACAGCGGAACAATGGCAAAGGCACCGTAAATGGAGCTGAGTGCGGAGTTGGCGACAATAACGCCAAACACCGCCTTGAGCAGCTCAAAAACCAGTCCGGTCACAACCCCGCCGATCAATGCATGGCGGATGGGTACCCGACAGTTGGGCACCGCGGCAAACAGCAGGGTGAAGGTCGCCGAGGTCAGCAACCAGGGAGTGAACTCAAAGATCCAGGTGATCAACCCAAGCGCCTCATAGCCATCCATGAACAGCCGCAAGGACGCCAGGTAGGTGCTCATGGCCAGGCCGACGCCGAGCAACAGTGGTCCGAGGCTGAGCACCGCCCAGTAGAGCAGGAACTTGGAAATGCCCCGGCGGCCGCGCACAATGCCCCACACCGAATTGAAGTTTTTCTCGATATTGGCCAGCATGAAATAGGCGGAGGCCACCAGAAACACGACCCCCACAATGGTCAGACGGCGTGCCTGTTGCGAGAATTCCCGCAGATGACCGAGCAACTCCTGGCCGGTTTCAGGTACCATATTGGCAAAGATCAGATCCTGGACTTGTTCGCCCAACCCCTGGAAGGCCGGAATGGCGGAGAACATGGAGTAGGTGACCGTCATCAGGGGCACCAGGGCAAACAGAGTGACGTAGGTCAGTTGCGCGGCGCTTTTCTGGCAGTCGGTGTCTTTCAGTTGCTGCCCGATCATCTGCAAAAACTGCCATGTCAGGCGCAGATAGTGGCGACGATTTTCCGCGTTGAACAAGTCCCGCATAATCGGCATTTCCTGTTGTAAAACCTGGGCGCGAAGACCAGGTACCGTATTGAAGGGAGCGTATGATTACACTGTACCACAACCCCCATCGTCTCAAGCCCGGACAGGTCCCCCTATGCCCTACGTTCTGATTCTCTATTACAGCCGAACCGGTTCGGTCGCCGCCATGGCACAACAACTGGCGCGAGGCGTGAGACGCGTACAAGGTATTGAAGCCCGGTTGCGCACGGTACCGCCGGTCTCTGCCGACACACAGGCGAGCGAGCCGGCCGTGCCCACCGAAGGGGCGCCCTATGCGACGCTGGACGACCTGCGCCACTGCGCCGGTTTATTGCTGGGCAGCCCGACGCGTTTTGGCAATATGGCCGCACCGCTCAAATACTTTCTGG
Organism: Marinimicrobium sp. UBA4209; assembly: GCF_002381585.1. Taxonomy (NCBI): domain Bacteria; kingdom Pseudomonadati; phylum Pseudomonadota; class Gammaproteobacteria; order Cellvibrionales; family Cellvibrionaceae; genus Marinimicrobium; species Marinimicrobium sp. UBA4209. Next base: position 12,366 of record NZ_DFTP01000011.1, on the reverse strand, counting down.
ATAGCACCAGTGGCCTTTGGGTCAATGGGGACCTGATTGACAAGCCCGCTGCGGTGTTCACCTCCACCTCGACCCTGCATGGCGGTCAGGAAAGCACGCTGCTGTCGATGATGCTACCGCTGCTGCATCATGGCATGGTATTGATGGGCCAGCCCTACAGCGAGCCGGCACTCACCCACACCCGCAGTGGCGGCACGCCGTACGGTCCGTCCCACTGGGCCGAGGGCGCCGAAGCAACCACCCTGAGCGAACACGAAACCACTCTGTGTCAGACCCTCGGGCAGCGCATGGCGCAATGGGCGCTGCGCGGCCCCCGAGCTGACGACACCCCGACCGCAAGCGGAGATTGATTGTATGGGAATGGCTCCCAAGCCCCCGGAAAATACCGAACAGGCGCAACACATCAAGCGTAAACTGTCGATTGCCCGCGCCCTGGTGCTGGCCACCTACTCGGGACTGCTCCTGATGTTCACCCTCCTGACGCTGTTCAAGGCCGAGCCCAACTGGCCGCTATGGATTGTGCAGGTGGTTCCGCTGCTGATCTTTGCGCCGGGGCTGAAGCGTGGCTATCATCGGACCTACAGCTGGCTGTGCTTTGTGGTACTGCTGTATTTTACCTGGGCCGTGACCAACACACTCTCGCCACTGGCCTACTGGCGCGACTACCTGGCAGTGGCGCTGACCGTGATACTGTTTTCCAGTGCCATGATGGCCAGCCGCTGGCGCCAACAATGGTGGCTCTGGGAAAATCGCCACTGACTGCCCCTTGATAACCACAACCGCTCATACCCCAGGATCGAAAGGACCGACACCGTGAACTACGACGACCAGACTCCCCCTCCCGCCCGCAAGCGCCGCGGGTTCATTCGCCGGTTTTTCGGCTTCATCGGACGAAGCATCAGTTGGTTGCGGGTGGCATTGGGCAACCTGATTTTTCTTCTGGTGTTGCTGTTCGTGGTACTCGCTTTTCTCCCCAAGGAGCCCCTGGTCTTGCCGGACGAATTTGCCCTGACTCTGGCGCCGACCGGTTATCTGGTGGATGAGGAAAGCTACGTTGATCCCGTAAACATGCTTCTCAGCGGCAGTGATGACGCCCCTATGGAAACGCCGATTCGTCCACTGATTCAGGCCATCGATGCCGGGCGCACGGATCCGAGAGTCAGCGGCCTGGTGTTGGAGCTGGACGGACTTCTGGGCGGCGGAATCAGCAAGCTCGAAGAAGTCGGCGCCGCCCTGCAGCGGTTCAAGGACAGTGACAAGCCAATCATCGCCCTGGGCAGCCTGTACACCCAGGAGCAGTACTACCTGGCGAGCTACGCCGATGAGATATACCTGGATCCGATGGGCTCGGTACTGCTAACCGGCTACGCCAACTACCGCAACTATTTCAAAAGTGCCATGGACAAGCTGTCCGTGAACTTCCACGTCTTCCGGGTCGGCAAATACAAAGACTTTATCGAGCCCTATACCCGGGATGACATGTCGCCCGAGTCCCGGGAGCACAACAGCGAGTGGCTAAACCAACTCTGGGGCGTGTACACCAGCCGGGTGGAAGCACTGCGCCAATTACCCAGCGGCGCCGTCAATGACTACATCCGCAACATGGATGTTCAACTGGCCTCGGTGGGCGGTGACAGCGCGCAACTGGCCCTGGAGTCTCAACTGATCGACGGGATTCTGAGCCACCGAGAGCGTCAGCAATTGCTGACCGAACGCTTCGGTCACAGCGACTACGGCGATCATTACAACGGCGTAGGCCACCGGACGTTTTTGGCCGATGTCCGCCGCCAGTCCCCCAGTCCCGCGAACGACCGCGTCGGTCTGATCGTCGCCTCCGGCACCATCTCCACTGGCGAACAACCCGAAGGCAGTATTGGCAGCGACAGCTTTCTGCAGCGGCTGCAGCAGGTTCAAGATGACCCGAACATCAAAGCACTTGTTATCCGCATCGACAGCGGTGGTGGCAGTGCCTACGCCTCAGAAGTCATTCGCTCCGAAATCGCCGCGCTGCGGGCGGAGGGTATGCCGGTATTGGTCTCCATGGGCAGCATGGCCGCCTCCGGGGGCTACTGGATGGCCGCGGGCGCCGACGAAATCTGGGCGACGCCCACCACGCTGACCGGCTCCATCGGCGTGTTCGGAGCATTGCCGACTTTTGAGGACAGTCTCGAGAAAATCGGCATTCATGTCGACGGTGTGGGCACCACGCCCCTGGCCGGTTCCATGCGCCTGGATCGCACGCTCACACCTCAGGCCAACCGGATCATCCAGCAGACGGTGAATCACATCTACCAGCAATTTATCGACCTGGTCGCCGAGGCCCGGGGGCTGACCCCCGAGCGGGTGGATCAGTTGGGTCAGGGCCGCGTCTGGACAGGGGCCACCGCTCAGGAATTGGGGCTGGTCGACCGACTGGGCAGCCTGGAAGAGACCCTCGCCGCCGCCGCAGAGCACGCTGAGCTGGACGACTACGAGGTACGTCAAATCACCCGCCCGCTGGCGCCCTACGAGCAGTTTCTCAAGCAGCTCAGCGGCAGCGCCGTCAGCGCCTGGGTACCGCAGGTATCTGGACCGAAGTGGTTGACGCCGAAGCTGAAGAGCCAGCTCGCGCCGCTGCTGGAACCTCTGCGGATGTTGAGCGAACTTGATGATCCGCGCGCGGTTTACGCACGCTGTGTGGAGTGTCTGGCGCCTTAGCGGTATAGCGTTGAGTA
>NZ_DFTP01000011.1:8682-9507 GCF_002381585.1 Marinimicrobium sp. UBA4209 | reverse complement strand
CCGAAGGCGCATCCGCCGTCACCCCAATCCCAAACTCACCAATAACTCGCCCTAATCCCCTCGAACATACCGTTGACTCAACCGGGTCAACAACGTGGCTGCCACACCAATCGCCAACCACACGGGGCCCACCACAATCGCGAGAAACACCCCGTCAATAATCCCCATGCTCGCAATCATCCAGGGAATCACCGGAAAACCAAACCCGTTTCGACGACTGTTCTCCCAGCGAGCCACCACAGTCACCGCCAGGGTATAAACCGTCTGAATACCGCCCGCCAACCACACCAGCGCGGGCACCTCCCCCACCAGGGCCATCGCGGTCACCGCGTAAACCCCAAGCCGGGTCAACGCCATCAGAAACACCGTACTCCAATGCTTCTTATGCAACGCATCGTACAGAACAATCACCGACAATAGAGCCAACCCCGCCAAGGGCGCCCGATCGTCCGGCGCAAAAAACAGAAACACAAACCCCGTGGCAAACAGCCCCAACGCGATACTCAACACCTGCCGCGGTCGAACCCGCCCCGAAGGAATGGGACGATAGGGCTGATGCTGGGTATCCCAATCCCGATCACAATAATCGTTCAGCGTCATACCACCGGCATAAAAACAGGAAACGGCAAAGATCAACAAACCGATGGTGTAACTACCACCAACGGTAGCACTGACCAACACGGCAGTCGTCAGGATGTTCATCCACACCGTCGGCAGGTTACTGACCCGCCCCAGGGCTAACAGGGTTTTTACAGAAGGCATAACATTCTCAAATCGGTAGATAGATTAACGTTGGCAGCGAGGCCGTGCGTGGGGGATACCGTT
>NZ_DFTP01000011.1:0-8622 GCF_002381585.1 Marinimicrobium sp. UBA4209 | reverse complement strand
AGACCCGCCGTGAACCCATCCATGGGGGCTTCTCGTCGACATCCATGTCTCCGAGAGTCTACAAACGGTATCCCCCACGCACGGCCGGCCAGTCACTTCGCCAAGATCACCTTTAAAGGTAATTAGCTGACTAATCAAACAGATGTTTCAACATAAGATCACAGACATCCGTCGCCGGCACGCGTCCGTCGGGAATCAATTGCGGCTCCGTACTCATCAACAAAGGCAGCGACTCCGGCGAACCATCACTCACCCCATGGGAACCTTTCACCAACTCCGGCGCAACGGCAATCACATCCATCACATAACGAAAGCCCAGTTTCTTCTGAGCCACCCGACGCGCCGCCTTCAATTTCGGAAACCGAAGCTTCGGGTCAAAAAACAACTCGCAGGGATCAAACCCCGGCTTGCGGTGAATTTCCACCTGATGGGCGTAATCCGGCTGGCGCTCATCGTCCAACCAGAAATAATAAGTAAACCAGCTATCGGCATTGGCCAGCAGCACCAGCTCACCGCTGCGCTCATGATCCAGCCCCAGTTCGGCCTGTTCGGTTTTATCCAGAACCCGATCAATGCCTTCCACCCCTTCAAAGACCCGACGAACCGCCGGAATATCATCGGGGTTGTGCACATAGACATGGGCAATCTGGTGGTCCGCAACCGCGAAGGCGCGGCTGCTGAAGTAATCCAGATACTCTTTACCCAAATCCACCTTCACCGACACCATGCCCGCCTCATGGAGTAGTCGATTCGGGTGCACAGCGCGGTTGACGTTCTGAATACCGTACTCGGACAACACCATCACGCGACAACCGCGCTGTTCGAAGAAGTCGAGCAGATCCCCCACCAGGGTATCGATTTCCTTCAGGTCCTGTGCAATATCGCCGTCGGGCCCCTCTTTCTGCAACACATAATCCAGATGGGGCAGATAAACGAGCTGCAGGCTGGGTTGCTTCTCTTCTTCAATATACTTCGCCGCGTCCGCAATCCACTGGCTGGATTTGATGCTGGTCATCGGGCCCCAGAAGTTGAACAACGGGAAGTTACCGAATTTTTCACTCAGGGTGTGGCGCAGCTCCAGCGGGCAGGTATAGCAGTCCGGCTCTTTGCGGCCATCGGCGAGGTAGAGCGGGCGCGGCGTGAGGGTCCAGTCGGCATCGGTGGCCATGGCGTACCACCAGAAGGTGTTGCTGCAGGTAAAGCTCGGGTCGCGTTCTTTCGCCAGGTGCCACACTTTGGGACTCTGTACCAGCTTATTACTTTGCCGCCAGAGCCAGACTTCGTTCATGTCCCGAAAATACCAACCATTAGCCACAATGCCATGATCTTTCGGTGACTTACCAGTGGTGTAAGTGGCTTGGGCAGTACAGGTAACGGCGGGAATTACCGGTTCGATATCGGTAGCCTGATCCCGAAGTCTATTCAGGTTCGGGGTATGTTCGCCCAATAATTTTCTCGTGAGACCTACGACGTTAAGGACAACGGTTCTGTGCATTTCTATACTCGTATTTTCGGCTTGGTGAGGAGCGAGCCATCCGTAGGGCGGTTCAAGACCCGCCGTAAACCCATCCCTGGGGGCTTCTCGTCGACATCCATGTCTCCGAGAGTCTTGAACCGCCCTACGGATGCCTCGCTTGCACGTTTCTAGCGTAATTCTTTAAAGATCTTGAACAGACTCCGGACCGATTGCGTCGAGCGTTCAGTCACAATCCAGTAGTTGGTTTACCCACATTAGCTCTCGAGCGATACTCTCCCCCACCGAATCCGTCTTAAGGTGTTCGGGCAAAACGCCAAAGCTGTAGGTTTCCACTTCCCGGGGAATATCAGTTGCCAGTTTGGGCAGCAGTGTTTTCAGAAAGTCCTGGGTGGTGCCGCAGTCGCCCAGGTGTTCGAGGAAGATCGGTACGTGGAAATGGACCCGGCACTCGGTTGGCGTCAGACCGGCGTCCATGGCTGCTTCGAATTCGGGTAAGTCTGGGAAGGCGTGTAGCGTTCCATCGTTGGTTCGGGCCATGGCCTGGTGTAAGTAGACCGGCTCATTGAAGCCTTTGAGGTGCTCGACTTCTTCCGGAGTGTCGGCCTGTAGGGCGCTCGAGACCTGGACTTTGGCGATGGGGATTTCGGCTTCGGCCAGGCGTTGCAGGCAGGTGGCCGGGTCTTCGAATTCGACGGCCTGGTGGCAGCAGTCGAAGCACACGCCGAGGTGGGCGTTTTCGGCCAGGCTCAGACGCGGGCGCAGGCGTTGGAAGAAATCCAGCAGTTCGTCGGTGGTTTCAAGTACGCAGGCCGGTTCGGGTTCGATGGCGAGCATCAGGTGTACGCCGGTGCTTCGCTTCAGGTTGGCGAAGTGGGCGAGCACGTCCTGGATGTGGCCGAGTACGGTGTTCCAGTCTTCCGGTGCGAAGCCCTGTTTGAAGGCGACCGGTACCGTGGATATCGACAGCTGTCGGGCGTCCGGTTGCAGTTGTACGGCGATATCGCCGAGCTGACAGGTGTAGCGCACGCGCTCCTGGTCGCGCCAGTCCGGCAGGTAGACGTTTTCTTTGACCCGCTCGTTGTGGAAGGCGCCGTAGGGAAAGCCGTTGATGGTCAGCAGATAGGCGTTGTGTTCGCGACACCACTGCTGAAATTCCGCAACGGCCTGGGCGTCCACTTGCGCCGCCGCTTGCCCGGCAATGCGCAGTCCCAGAGGAAAGGGGCGCTGGGCGCTGTCGCCCAGTCGCTCCATCACTTCCAGTCCGTGGCTGTTGAGGTTGTGCATCACATCGGCCCAGCCTTCGCCGGGGTGAATGTTGCTGCAATAGGTGAGCGGTGCGTTCAGCTTGGCCATTGGTTCTCCAGCAATTGCTGACGGCACTGGTGCATGGTGTCCAGATCAATGTGGTCCACTTCTTCCGCTTCGCCCGCCGAGGTCAGCAGAGTGATGCACAGCTCGCCGCCCAGATGTTCGCGGAAACCCTGCAGGGCCGCATCAATATCCAGTGCTTCGAGGGCCGGATGACGCAGGGTAAAGCCGACGCCTTCGAGCGTGTCGCGAATGGCCAACAGGGTGTGCGTATCGATGGTACCCATGGCGTGGGAGTACAGCGAGTCCAGGGCAATGCCGATGGCCACCGCTTCGCCATGGCGCAGCTCGGAGTTGGAGAGTTCTTCCATCCGGTGGGCGCCCCAGTGGCCGAAATCCAGCGGCCGGGCACTACCCTGCTCAAAGGGATCGCCACTGGTGCGGATATGGTTCAGATGCAGCTCGGCGCAGCGGGCGATCATATGCTCCATGGCCTTGGGTTCAAACTCCCCCAGACGATGGCGCGCTTCGTGTAGCCAGTGGAAGAACTCGCCATCACGAATCAGCGCGACTTTTACCGCCTCGGCGATGCCGCAGCGGCTGTCCCGCTCGGACAGGCTGCTCAGCAGGTCATAGTCGTTGATCACAGCGTAGGGTGCGGCAAAGGTACCCAGGTAATTTTTCCGGCCCCGGTAGTTGATCGCATTTTTCACGCCGATGCCGGCATCGTTCTGGGCCAGGACCGTGGTGGGCATACGAATCAACCGGATGCCGCGATGCGCGGTGGCCGCCGCATAGCCCATGGCATCGATCACGGCACCGCCGCCAATCACCAATGCAAAGCTGTGCCGGTCGATCCGGTCGATTTGGGTACGCTGATAGAACTCATCCACTTCCACCGGGTCGTTCTTACAAATTTCGCCGCCGCGCACCATCAGAGGCGGCTCAATCAGCTCGATCCGGTCCGCATGAGCCTCGGCGTAAGCGCGCATGCGCTCTACCAGATCCGGGTGCCCCTTGAGCACCTGGTCATCGATCACGGGCAGAACCCGGTGACGTTTTTTACCCGCAAACGCGAGCACCTTGAGCAACACATCGCTCTCGGGGTTGAAGGTGTCCCGGTTGAAGTACACCGGGAACTCGTGCGTCATGGTAAACGCTTGGTGAATCTGCCACATGAGTTGCTACCGCTTCTTCTGCAATCAGTTGGGCACCGGCTCATCGACGCGGGGTTGTTGACCGCGCAGCACAGTGTTGTCGTTATAGGATTGGCGCTGGTCGATCACCGCCGGCCGGGAGAGCTCGTCGATGTCGATCTGACCGGACTGGGCGTAGGCGTCCAGGGCGTTCTGCCAACAGGTCAGCTCAATGGCTTTCTCTTCGATACCGCGCTCGCGCATCAGGTTGGCGGTCTTCGGTACCGACAGCGGATCGCTCACGCCCCAGTCGGCGGAGCTGTCGACAATGATGCGTTCCGGCCCGTATTTGCGGACCACTTCCACCATCCGCTCAGAGCCCATCTTGGTATTGGGATAAATGGTAAAGGCCGCCCAGGCGCCGCTGTTCAGCACATCGTCCACGGTCTCTTCGTTGTTGTGGTCGATCACCAGCTTTTCCATGGGTACGCCGATCTCCCGCGCCACATCAATGGAACGGATGATGCCGTTTTTCTTGTCCCGGTGGGGGGAGTGCACCATTACCACCATGTCGTGCTCGACGGCGAATTCCAGTTGGCGCTGATAGATGTACTCTTCGGCCGGGGTGATTTCGTCGTAGCCGATTTCCCCGATCGCCACGACCCCTTCTTTCAGGGCAAAGTTGGGCAGAATCTCCAGCGCCTCACGGGCCAGACCTTCGTTGTTGGCCTCTTTGGAGTTGATGCCGATGGTGCAGTAATGAGCAATGCCGAACTGGGAGGCGCGGAAGCGTTCCCACCCCACCAGGCTGGCGAAGTAATCGATGAAGCTGCCCACGTTGGTGCGCGGCTGGCCCATCCAGAAGGCCGGCTCAATGACCGCGCGAATGCCTGCGGCGGCCATGTTCTGGTAATCGTCGGTGGTGCGACTGCTCATATGAATATGCGGGTCAAAGTACTGCATAAGCACGCCTCTGTTATTCGGGTACGTTATTGATCAAGCGGAAGGCAGCTCGGCGAACAGGGGCGCAAACTGCGCCTGTTCGGAGCGCCCTGCGGTCGCGTTTTGCCAGTAGGGTAACACTTTCGGGTCCGCCGGCTCGACCGACGCCAGCCACTGCGTCTGCCCGGCACGGGCAGCGCCCATCAGCATCGCCTGCTGTTCAGTCGTTGTGGCCTCGGGCCAATGCTGCTCCAGAAGCTGGCGGACCCGCTCAGGGTGATGAGGGCCCAGGCAGAGCCAGAGCCCCAGGTGGTAGTGGCGCCCGGCGCTGTGGCGCTCTTCGGCCCAGTCCAGCGCCATCCGGGTCAGCTCCGGAGTGAGCCGCTGATCCAGCCCGGACACCCGGTACAGCGGGCAATCCAGAAACAGCGCCTTGATCACCAACTGGTGCCAGGCGGTATCGTCAAAGTGGGTGACCGGATAGGGCGAGTCCAGGGCAACGGCTTCAAAGACCGTCAACATATTGGTACGGCAGGCTTCGGCCGCCCGCCAGGTAAACCGCTCGCCGAGAGGCAGCAGAGGCAGGCTGCGGTAGAGCGCACAGGTCTCCCCCTCGTCGGCAAAGCGGAACAGCGCCTCGAACTCCTCGGCAAAGCTCGCCTGCTCCAGGTCGGGGCGCGCCAGAATCAGGTTGATGCGCAGCAGCTCGAGCCGATTCCAGGCCCGTGGGCTCCAGCCTGGCAGTGCGCCTTCAGCGGCGGCCAGCTCCGTGTCGGTCAATCCCAGGGGCTGGCGTTTGGCGTGCCGGCTGGCCATGGCCAGGAGGTTGGCAAAGGTCTGACCCTGGGCACCGTCGGTCACCTGGCCCTGCGCTTTGGCCCAGAAAGCCCGGCCGGACTCGGTCAGATGCTCATCCAACAACGCCTGCAATAATTGATGTACTGAATGCTCCGATGCCACTGCCACTACCTATAAATCATATAATTAGACGCTGGATTATACGCAAACGGTCAAGGGTAATCGAGTCACCCCAAGAAGGTAACCCCAGAATCGTAAGGAATCGTTTAACCCGCCCGGTCGCCCCACCCCATGCGGGCAACCAGACGCCCACAATTGCAATTCAGGGCATTTTCGGCAAAGCTTGCGCCTTTTAACAACCCGAACGACACGCCTATGCCCTCCAAAAAGCTCAACAAAGGCTCCTCCGGCCAGAACCGCAAAGCCAGTGAACAGTATATGGACAAGTTTCGTCAGAAGCCCGGCGTCCAGGAAACCGATTCCGGACTGCTCTACCGGGAGGTGGAGCCCGGCCAGGGCCTGGCGCCCACCATGGACGATAAGGTGGTGGTCAACCAGCGCATTCAACTGGTCAACGGCAAGGTGATTGGCGACACCTATCAGGAGGGAATGCCCGATACCTTCTGGATGAAGGAAGCCATCGCTGGTATTCAGGAAGGGTTACAACTGATGCAGGAAGGCGCTCGCTACGAGTTCGTGGTGCCGCCGGAGCTGGCCTGGGGCAAGAAGGGGGTGGGCAACAAAATCGGGCCCAATGCGGTGCTGATCTTCGACCTGCGCCTGATGGAAGTGGCTTTTAGTTAGCGTGTTACTCCAGCGCGGCTTTACACCGCGCCGGAGCCCACACCTCAAAGCTCGATTGGTTCGCCGTTAAGGCTTACTGACTCGGTCTCAATGGAGGAGACATTTTCCAGAATACCCAACTTATCGGCATGCTTGATGGTGACATCGTGTAACGTCACCCCGCTGATGGGTGCGCGCTCAAAGCCGCGCAAATGGAACACCCGCTCGGCATTCTCTACCACCATGTTACTGACATGGAGATCCTTCACCTTTGGCAGGTAGTCCCCGGCATCCCCCTCCTCATAATAAAAGTTGATCACGAAAACATCTTTCACCTGTCCGATCACGATATCCCGAATGGCGATATTCTCGATCAGCCCGCCACGCACCGAATTGGTCTTGATGCGCACCGCGCGGTCCAGCACCGGGCTGTCCATATGACACCGACGGGCAAACACATTGCGCGCACCGCCCGAGATTTCACTGCCAATCACCACCCCACCGTGACCGGCGCGCATCTGGCAGTCCTGAATCACAATATTCTGGATCGGTGTGGCCAGACGGCGGCCATCGGCGTTTCTGCCCGACTTGAGCGCGATGCAGTCATCCCCGGTATCGAACAGGCATTTTTCGATCAACACGCGGTTGCAGGACTCGGGGTCGCAACCGTCGGAGTTCGGTCCGTGACTGACGCATTGCACACCGCGCACAATCACGTCTTCAGACAGCACGGGGTTGAGCAGCCAGAAGGGGGAGTTGCGAATGGTGACCCCCTCGATCAGGACACGCTTGCAGCGGTAAGGCTGAACAAAGGGCGGACGCAGATAGTTGTCCTCGAACACCCGCTCCTCCACCGGCACACCTTGTTCTGCCATTTCAAACAGCGGCGTGCGAGTGTGCTTTTGATCCTCTACCGGATCAATGGGCCACTGAGCTCGACTCCAGCGTCCCTTCCAGGGCCACCAGACCGTATTGGAGCCATTGCCCTCCAGCACCCCTTGGCCGGTCACCGCAATATTTTCCTGTTCGTAGGCGTAAATCAGCGGAGAGTACCCCATCAGCTCCACCCCTTCCCAGCGGGTCATCACGTAGGGCTTGTAGCGTTCCGGGTCCGTGTAGAAAGACAGCACGGCACCTTTCTGCAAGTGCAGGTTGACGTTGGATTTGAGGTGCACCGGCCCGGTGTTGAACTGCCCCGCCGGAATCACCACCCGGCCACCGCCAGCGGCGGCACAGGCCTCAATGGCTTTGGCAATCGGGCCGGTATTATCGGTTTCCCCATCGCCCTTGCCACCGAACTCTGTGACCGGAAAATCCCGGTTCGGGAAGTCTGTTCGTGCGATATTGTCGATGATGTCGTCGGCCTGCTTCCAGAGCGCCTCATCGCGCCCAGCGTAGGCGGGGGAAGTTGGAGAGGTGGTGCTGCATCCGGCCACCGGCATTAAACCCAGGGCACAGGAAGACAGACCCAGCGCCTTCAGGCTGCCGCGTTTCTGTAGATCGATCATGTTTTCTATCCCGTCGGTTGATTGACTTTAATAAGTAGTTGTTATGACTCATCCGTGATCAAAGCCCTGCTCGTGTCGGCAGAGCCAAGGGGAATAGTGAGACAAAGTGAGGGGAGTTTCAAGAAGTGTGCAAACGGGAGGATTGCCTGGCGATCTGTCGAACCAGAGGGAGGTTCTTACCTTCCGAACACGCATAAAAAAACCCCGCTTCTTGCGAAGCGGGGTTTTTCTGTATGTGGCGCACTCGGGAGGATTCGAACCTCCGACCGCTCGGTTCGTAGCCGAGTACTCTATCCAGCTGAGCTACGAGTGCGTCGTCAACGGGGGCGAATATTAGAGATCTGAAGGCGGTTCGTCAAGTGTTTGATTGAAAAAGTTTTTTTGGAGATGGGTTTCGGCGGATGCGCTTCGCTCCGATGCGTCGGACCGATCCGCCCTACGGCCGAGCACAGCGGTATAAACCTGCGTAGGGCGGATAAGCCGCAGGCGCATCCGCCGTTGCAGTTGGGTGGGATACCAAAAGCTCGGGGAGTTGCTTTACGGGAGGGATAGACCGGGGCACATCCATGTGCCCCGCCCTTCGGGCGCCTGCGGCGGTCCCAATCGCTCCAGGCGATTGGTCGAACCGGAGGGTTCGAACCAAGACATCCCTCACCGCCATATACGAAAA
>NZ_DFTP01000091.1:972-6271 GCF_002381585.1 Marinimicrobium sp. UBA4209 | reverse complement strand
CGAAAAACCGCATCGTTTGAGCGCTTCAGCAGAGCTTCCAACGTGGCGCTGATGCTTGCTGGTGGCCTGTTGCTACTGATGCAGTTGCATGGGTTTCAGCACACGCAGTACACGGATGATTTTCCGCTCAACCGGGATGATCACCAACACGCGCACGAGGACATGGAGGATAACAACGCTCCTCTGTCGAATTACCCGAAACGTCTTGAGCTGCAAGCGCCATCCGCTGAGCCGCAGTCCGAGACACCTGAAGTCCACCGCCACGAAGGTGGCAAACCCCACTCACATTAATCTTATTTAACTATTGAGGAAATGCGTTATGAAACTTTTCACCGTCATTTTGACACTGATTTTACTGTCCGGCTTTCAGCAGGCTTTCGCAGGCAGAGATCACGCCCATGGGCCGATTCCCGAATCGTCGGCGCTTCAACTCGCCAAAGAGGCAACCGCGCGATTGACCGAGAAGGACGCGGGCCTCGGTTTTGGAAAACTGCCCGAAAGCTGGAAGGCTACGCCAGCAGGCGCTGTAAAAATCCATAAAAAAGGCAGAGGTTATTTCATTGTCTCGGTGCCCAATACGACTGTGGAAAAAACACTCTACGTGCTCATATCGAGCAACGGGGAAGTCTACGACGCGAATTTCACGGGTGAATTCGACGGTCTGGAGTAACGACATTTATGACATGGCAATGGATCATAACCAAATACCTGATTACCGCTGCCGTCGTAGTAGTGGTTTCTGAGGTCGCTAAACGCAACGACAAGCTGGGTGCTTTGGTTGCGGCACTACCGTTGGTCACGATTCTGGCTCTGATTTGGTTGCACGTCGAAACGCAGTCGCCAGAAAAAGTGGCCAATCACGCGTGGTATACGTTCTGGTACGTGGTGCCTACACTTCCCATGTTTTTAGTATTTCCGACGTTGCTTCCCCGAATCGGATTTTGGCCTACGCTGCTAGCCAGTGCTTTAGTGACTGCTGCCTGTTTTTGGCTGTTTTCATTACTGGTTGGTCAGTTTGGTATTGAATTGAAGCCGTAGAGGGGGAGCACCAGCGCTGTTGTCGGCCGAGCGACCTCTATGAAGGGACCGCTTTTTCAACAACGGCTAACGATTAGAAGCATCCTTGATCAGGTAACTCGGCACCCAACGCAAATAAGCCACCATGCCAAATAACTCCACCAGCGATTGAAAAACGATCACCACCACGGCGGCGCTCCAGACCTCTGGCAGTGACAATGCCAGTGGCAGCATGACAAAGGAGTTTCGGGTACCGAGACTGAAGGTAAGGGTCCGGCCAACGGCGGGTGTGAACCCGAATAGCTCACTCAACCCCTTGCCGATAAAGGCGGCGAGAATCAAGTAAAGCACAAAGGCCGCGAGCGCCGACCAGAGAAGGGAGCTGTTGTCTATCACCAGGCTGACCTGGGAGCCGGCAATCAGAAACACCACCAGTGCCAGCAGTGGCACGGGCAGCCACCCCAGCCAGCCTACAAGTCTTTGCGCCCGCAGGTGTCTTTCCGCCACCCGATCGGTCAACCAGGCCAAAATCAGTGGTATGACAATCAATCCGAAGAACGCCGGCAGCAAGTGGCTGCCTACGGCGAGCTCAATGGCCAGATCCCCCATGAATAGCCAGATATACACGGGTAGCAAAATAAGCTGGACAATCAGCAGTACCGGCGCGGCCGCAATGGCCCGGGCACCGTCCCCACCACCGAGGTGAGTAAAGCTGATAAACCAGTCGGTACAGGGTACCAATAGAACCAATAGCACGCCGAGGCGAATGGCGGGATCATCCGGCAATAGCAGCAAGAGGGCGCCGACGATCACCGGTAATAGAACAAAATTGCCGGTCAGCAATGCGGCCAGGAAGCGGCGATCGCGAAACGCCGATGTGAGGTGGATCAATGGCACCTGGGTGAAGGTGGAATAGAGGAGAATCCCCAGGACTGGCCAAAGCACTACCTCCCAATCACGGGTATGCCCTGGTGACTTCCAGCCGATGGCCATGCCGGCCAGAATGGCAACCAGATAAATCCAGACCTGATACTGCTCGAGTTTTTCGCGCATTTAACGGATCCCGTAATAATGCTTAAACTTGACGAGGAAGAGATACTCGTGGATCGATTCTGGCATGTGCCTGTGGATTTGTATCGTTTACCTTTGTGTCGGCGCGGTCGGGTTAGGGAAGCACCCGTAGGGCATGCTTACGCACTGCCGTGCTTTCTGTTGGTCTGCGTGTCGACACAGCCACTGCCTTCCTGCTCAATTTCAAGTGTTGAGTGGCTGACGTCAAATTGGTCATGAAGCACACGTTTTAAATCGGTCTTGACCCGTTCAATATCGGGCAGATTGGCCTTCTTTACGACAACATGTGCTTCCAGTGCGATTGTGTGTTCAGCAAGTTCCCAGACATGTACATGATGGACGCCCACAACATCGTCCAAATGCTCCATGGCGCTGATCACCTCATCAATGGAGACGCCCTTTGGTGTGCCCTCCATCAACAAGTGAATGGTTTTCGGTAGCATACTGAAGCCTTGCCACAGCACGTACCCAGCGATCATCAATGTCAGCACTGTGTCCGTCCAGTTCCAGCCATACAGCAGTATCAAAGTTCCCGCTATAACAACACCGACGGATGCCATCGCGTCCGACACATTGTGCAAGAACGCCGCCTTAATGTTCATACTGTTCTTTGATATCGTGTAGGTGAGTATGGCTGTGGCAAGATCTACAATCAGAGCTATCCCTGCCACCACGACCACTGTCCAGCCTTCGATGGGCTGCGGGGCAAATAGCCGCCCTATAGCCTCGTAGACAAGGTACATACCGACGATGATCAGCGTGACCAGGTTGATCAAGGCCGCTATGGTTTCACTGCGTCGGTAGCCGAAGGTTTTGGAGGCATCGGGCGGTCTGCGACCGATTTTGCGCGCGATGAGCGCGATCGCTAGTGATGCGGCATCGCTCAGATTATGGAGTGCATCAGCTATGAGCGACAGGCTACCAGACAGTATCCCGCCGACCACTTGCGCTAGTGTCAGTATTGCATTGACGCCAATGGCAGCAATCAGACGTTTATCGCCCATGGCGCCAACGCCATGGTTGTGCTCATGTCCCATGGGATAGCCGCTCCCTTGAATATACAGTCTGAAAGAAGGGCTGGGATGCCCAGTGGCATCCCAGCTACTCAACATTAGGTGACGCTTGAATCTTCAACACCATCCTGAATGCGGATCGCACGTCTGATGTCGCTAACAAAGATACGGCCGTCCCCCCTAAGCCCAGTGTGGGCTTCGGTTTTCAGCAGCTCCACTACGGCATCGACGAGGTGGTCCTGACACACGATCTCCACCTTCACATGCTCGGAGAACTCCGACGCACCCGCAATCGGGTGCGTGGCGCTGCTCTGCGCCTTGCTGCGACCGAAACCCCGGACTTCCGAGACGCTCATCCCGGTAATGCCATCCAGGCGATGCAGCGCCAGAGTGACCGATTCCAGTTTACGCGTTTTGATGTAGGCTTTTATCTCTTGCATGGTGTCACCTCAAGACGTTGAGTTGTCGCCGTTGGAACGATCGGCGAACCAGGGGTAGAGAGCTGGCAGAATTACCAGTGTGAGAATGGTCGCGGTTACCAGCCCACCAATGACAACAGCCGCCAAGGGCCGTTGGACTTCGCTGCCCGTCCCTGTGGCGAATAGCAACGGGGCCAGGCCCAGGCCGGTGGTGACGGCGGTCATGATGACCGGACGCAAGCGTGCCATTGCGCCCTGAACACAGGCTTTCGCCATGGGCACACCATCGCGCACCAATTCGTTCAGGTAACTGACCAATACCAGACCGTTTTCCAGCGCGATGCCAAACAGGGCGATAAAACCCACGGAGGCCGGTACCGACAAGCTCAGCCCTGCCAGCCACAGCGACACAATACCGCCGACCAGGGCCAGAGGAATATTGAGCATGATCAGCAAAGCATTGCGCAGTGAACCGAAGTTCGCGTACAGCATGAAAAATACCAGCGCCAAGGTGATCGGAACCACCACCATCAGGCGTTTGTTGGCCTGCTGCTGAAGTTCGAATTGCCCGCCCCATTTCAGGAAATAGCCTGGCGGAAGGTCCACCTGCTCGGCAATAACCTGGTCCGCCTCGGCCACATAGGAGCCAATATCCCGGCCACGCACATTGGCCTGAACGGTGATAAAGCGTTGGTTGTTCTCCCGGGTGACTTGCCGTGGACCAACCACTTCTTCCACACTGGCCAGTTCACTGAGAGGAATCTGCTGGCCCTGTTCGTTGCGAACCTTTAGGTCCCGAATGACGTCGGTTCGGTCTCTTGACGACTCTGCCAGGCGCACGTAGATATCGAACCGACGAATACCTTCGAACACCTGACCGGCGCTGTCGCCCCCCACAGCAATGCTGATGGTTTCCTGCACATCCGACACATTCAAGTTATAGCGGGCAATGGCCTCCCGGTCTAACGTGATCTGGACCTGAGGCGTACCACCCACTTGGTCCTTCTGCACATCTTCACCTCCGGCGACTTGACGCATTACCTCGGCAATTTCCGTGGCTTTTCGATCCAGAACATCAAGATCATCACCAAATAGCTTCGCGGCCAGCTCGGCCTTCGTGCCCGTTAGCAGTTCATCGACAGCGGCGGCAATCGGCTGGGTGAAGTTGAATTTGGTACCCGGAAAGTCTTCAAACTCAGCACTCATGGCAGAATAGAGGCCATCTAGGGTTTCCGCCGTCTGCCACTGATCCTTGGGTTTGAGCCCGACAAAGATTTCCGCGTTGTTCACCGGGTCGGCATGCGCCCCCACTTCACCGCGACCTATGCGGGTCACCACCTGAGTCACCTCGGGAAAGCGCTCCAATAGCTGGCGCTCAAACAGCGTCATGGACTGTTTGGCTTTATCCAGCGAGATGGAGGGGGCCATGGTGGCACGAATCAGCAGATCCCCCTCGTTGAATCGGGGCACAAACTCTGAACCGAGACGCGGACCGACAGCCACCCCGACGGCTAAGACAACACCGGCGATAGCCACCCCAATCCAGCGGCGGCGGATAATACCGTTCAAGAGCGGTCGGTACCCACGGGCGATAAAGCCAATCAACCCGCCAGGCTCACTCGAGGATTGTCCCGATTTCGGACGACGCATTAACAGTGAGGCCGCCACCGGCGCCACCACCAAGGCGAAAATCAGGGAGCCCACCATGGCCAGCGACACGGTGTAGGCCAGGGGTCGGAAGGTCGCGCCTTCCACGCCCTGCAAGCTGAACAGGGGCAG
>NZ_DFTP01000091.1:0-878 GCF_002381585.1 Marinimicrobium sp. UBA4209 | reverse complement strand
CCCTGCAAGCTGAACAGGGGCAGAAACACCACGATGATGATGCTGATGGCGAACAATATCGGTCGGGCTACCGCTTGACTGGCTCGCGCCACAAGGTGCATGCGCGACTCATCCGGGGAGGATTCGCGCAGGAGCCGGTCAATGTTCTCCACGACGACCACGGCACCGTCCACCATCATACCAATGGCAATCGCCAGGCCACCGAGAGACATGAGGTTGGCGGAAATCCCAAACCACTTCATGGCGATCAACGCCAGACACACGGAAAAGGGAATGGAAAGCGCCACCACCAAGCTGGGGCGCCATCCCCCCATAAAGGCCAGAAGCACCAACGCCACCAGACCAATACCCTGCAACAACGCATTGGTAACGGTGGAGACGGCGGCTTCAACCAGCTGTGCCTGATCGTAATACGGACTGACTTCAATGCCTTTCGGCAAATTGGCGTTGATGGTTGCCAGCTCGTCCTTCACGGCACTGATCACGTTGGAGGTATTGGCACCAATCAGCTTGAGCACCATGCCGACCACGGCTTCGCCTTTGCCATCCTTGGTGGTCAGCCCCCGCCGAATTTCACCGCCAATCGTCAGGTCACCGAGCTGATGCAGGTAGACCGGCACACCATCGGCACTTTTGACCACGATGTTTCGCAAGTCATCCAGATTTTCTGCCAGGCCCACGGAGCGAACGATGTATTGCTCGTCGTTCTGGATGATAAACTGGGCACCCGCGTTGGCGTTGTTCGCCTCGATCCGACGTTTGACCTGCGGCAAGGAGATGTCATAGCGCAACAGCGCCTTGGGATCAATGCGCACCTGGAACTGTTTGACGTTGCCGCCGATGGACAGCACTTCGGTCACGCCCTTGACCGTCTGCAG
>NZ_DFTP01000077.1:57153-58088 GCF_002381585.1 Marinimicrobium sp. UBA4209 | reverse complement strand
CTTCGCACTTATCCGCCCTACGGTTAGAACCGCAGTTGGCGCAGTGCATCCGCCGTAACCCCATACACTTTTTTACGATCGCACTCTGCGCTTTCTGTTAGATTGAATTGTAAACGACCCACCTGAAGAAAACCGCCGCATACTGCAAGGAGCTTTACGTGCCATCCCTCTTCCGATACCGCCGTCCGTTGCGCGAACGCGTCCGATGGGCGGGCTGGTTTATTGTCGCCAACAGCCTGATTGCGTTGCTGATCGGTTTTCGTTATCTGCCCTGGATGACCGTGGCGGACACCGCCACCGGACTCTACGTAGCCCTGGCGATGATTGCCCAGTTTTCCCTGTTGGCCTGGCTGTTTGGTTTACCGCTGCTCCTGCTGACACTGATTCTGCCGCAGTCATTATTGCGTCCGACAGCCATCGTCATCGGCACCGCTGGCGTTGCTTTGCTGCTGCTCGACACCGTGGTTTACCACCAATTCCGTTTTCACCTGTCAGGTTTTGTGTTCGAGTTGATTGTTGGCGGTGGCACCGAAATATTTTCATTTTCCTGGCAGACCTGGGCGGTGGGCGGTATCGCCATTGTTGCGCTCGCATTGCTGCAATGGAGTCTGGCTCGACGCTTTTGGATTTTGACACCGCGTCGCTATCTATGGGCGCCTCTCACCCTACTGGTAACCANNCCAACTGCTGGCTCACGGCTGGAATGCCTGGGCGGATGCCCACTACGATCATCGCATCACCCGCGTCGCGCGCCACTTGCCGCTTTATCACGCGGCGACCGCCAAGCGCTTTTTTGCCCGCCACGGTTGGGTTGACCCTCAGGCCGTGCGGGAAGCCTCGGTGGTCGAGCAAATGAGTGCACCCGATGGCCAGGGCGCCCTGAACTATCCAACGGCAGCGCTCCAGTGCACGACACCCGAGCAGCTCCCCAACAT
>NZ_DFTP01000077.1:50933-57124 GCF_002381585.1 Marinimicrobium sp. UBA4209 | reverse complement strand
CCCTGCGCTGGGATATGCTGGATCCGCGCTGGATGCCCAACACCACCCGCTTTACGGAGTCGGCACAGGTATTCACTGATCACTACAGCAATGGCAACGCCACCAAACCGGGCATATTCACCCTGTTTTACGGGTTACCGGCCAGCTATTGGGACGCGTTTTCCGCCCACCAGGTGCCGCCGGTATTGATTCAACGCATGCAGTCCCTCGGGTACCAATCCCAAATACTGAGCTCGGCCACGCTGGTGAGCCCGGCCTTCGACCGCAATGTGTTTTCATCCATTAAAGAACTCCGTCTGAAAACACCGGGGGACACCTCCTGGCAGCGCGACCAACAGATCACTCAAGACTGGTTGGATTTTCTCGACAGGCGCTCGTCCCATGACAACGCCTCACCCTTTTTCGGGTTCCTGTTCTACGATGCGCCGCACTCCTATCAGGTCCCGCCCGATTACCCGCGTATCGAACCCTACTGGGAGTCCGTAAATCAATTGGCACTGGACGATGACTTCGACCCCGAGCCCTATTTCAATGTCTACAAAACCACGGTACGTTTTGTCGACGACCAGATTCATCGGGTTCTGGCCGACCTGTCAAAACGCCAGCTGATGGAAGACACCCTCGTTATCATCACCTCGGATCATGGCCAGGAATTTAACGACAACGGGATGAACTATTGGGGTCACGGCAGCAATTTTTCACGCTATCAGCTCCAGGTTCCACTGGTCATCCATTGGCCCGGCAAGGCGCCCAGTGTCGTTGAACACCGGACCGAGCACTTCGACCTCGCGCCCACCCTACTGACCGACGTGCTCGGGTGTTCCGAAAGTGCGACCGAGAGCTATTCAAGCGGTGAACACCTCTATACCCCTCACGACAAAAAGTGGAGTATCGCGCACAGTTACATGAACTCGGCCTTTCTGACCGAGGAGCTCCAGCTGGTGAGTTACCCGTCGGGCGGAATGGAAATGCTGAGCACTCAGCTACAGCCAATAGACGATGCTCCCTTACCGATGGAGCTGATCAAACGCGCGCTGAAGGAGCAGTCCCGGTTTTACCCTTGAGCCACGCCTCCTGAGCTACCGACGTTTCGCCAACCACAAGCGGATGATGGTGCTGGAATTGACACTGATCAGCGTCACTTCCAGCAGGGTGCCCCCAATCGAGCCGACCGCGATGTTGTTTGCCAACCAGAAACAGGCGCCCACCAGGAAGGCCAGGCGCATCTGAATACCGGTCAGGCAGAACAGCGCGTAGGTGCCGATGCAGGCGCCAATCACCGGTAGCCAGTCCAGTGGTTTTTCGACCAGCCACCACCCCAGCGCCACACTGACGGCGATAAACAGCCACGCCACCAAACGCGAACTGGTTTTCAGGGACAGCCCGGTGCGCACCACCGACAAAAATGAACTCAGTACCGCCGTTGGCGCACCGATCAGCGCAAAGTGCAGGCAATTATTGAACTGCAGCACAAACATGAACACTTTCAGCTTGCGATCGTCTTTCTGAAAAAAACAGTAGACGCCCAAACCATAGCTGACCAACCCAAGCAGTTGGCCAACCGTATAGATCACATCACCCAAGGGCCTGGCACCTTAATCAAACAGCTGTGCATGAAAGCGCAGGTGATCTTCAATAAAGCTGGCAATGAAGAAGTAGCTATGATCGTAGCCCGGCTGCATCCGCATCGTAAGCGGAGCGCCCGCCCCTTCAGCAGCTATTTCCAGCGCCTCTGGCTTTAGCTGCTCCTGCAGAAAGTTGTCCGCATCCCCCTGGTCCACCAACAGGGGCAGCGCGCAGCCTTTGGCTTTGAGCAGCTCGCTGGCATCGTATTCACGCCAGGTCGACTCGTCGTCGCCCAAATAGCGCCCCAAGGCTTTCTGTCCCCAGGGACAATTGATCGGATTGCTGATCGGGGCAAAGGCGGAGATGGAGCTGTAACGCTCGGGGTTGCGCAGCCCCACCACCAGCGCGCCGTGGCCCCCCATGGAGTGACCGCTGATAGCGCGCTGGTCCGTGACCGGAAACTCACGCTCGATCAGCTGCGGCAACTCGTACACCACGTAGTCGTACATCTGATAGTGCGACTTCCAGGGGGCCTGAGTGGCGTTGACATAAAAACCCGCGCCCAGACCAAAGTCATAACTGCCCTCGGGGTCGTCTGGCACCGCGTCGCCACGGGGGCTGGTATCAGGGGCGACGATCGCCACCCCCAACTCGGCCGCGACCCGCTGGGCGCCAGCTTTGTGCATAAAGTTTTCATCGGTACAGGTCAAACCCGACAGCCAGTACACCACCGGCACTTTGCGCTCCTCGGCCTGGGGCGGCAGAAAGATCGCAAAGCGCATAGTGCAGTTGAGCACCTCGGAGGCGTGGCTGTATTGCTGGTTCCAACCGCCGAAACTCTTGTTGCTACTGAGCCGCTCCAATGTCATATCAAGCTCCTTAAAAGTGAATGACGCTGCGGATGCTTTCGCCCTTGTGCATCAGATCAAAGGCGTCGTTGATTTTTTCCAACGGCATTGTGTGGGTGATGAAGTCATCCAGCTTGAAGTCGCCGCGCATGTACTGCTCGACAATGCCCGGCAACTCGCTGCGACCCTTGACACCACCAAAGGCGGAGCCGCGCCATACCCGGCCGGTGACCAACTGGAACGGCCGGGTACTGATTTCCTGACCGGCACCGGCGACCCCGATAATCACCGACTCACCCCAGCCCTTGTGGCAGCACTCCAGCGCCGAGCGCATGACGTTCACATTGCCGATACACTCGAACGAGTAGTCCACACCGCCGTCGGTCAGATCAATAATCACTTCCTGAATGGGCTTATCGTAATCTTTCGGGTTGATACAGTCCGTGGCACCGAGTTTTTTCGCCAGCTCGAACTTCCGCTCGTTGATATCAATGGCGATGATCCGCCCGGCCTTGGCCATGGTCGAGCCGATGATGGCCGACAGGCCAATGCCGCCGAGGCCAAAAATCGCCACCGTCGAGCCCGGCTCCACCTTGGCGGTATTGAGCACCGCACCCATACCGGTAGTCACACCGCAGCCGAGCAGACACACCTCTTCCAGCGGGGCTTCCTTGTTGACCTTGGCCAGGGAAATTTCTGGCAACACGGTGTATTCGGAAAAGGTGGAGCACCCCATATAGTGATGGATCGGCTGGCCGTCTTTGTAGAACCGGGAGGTGCCATCGGGCATGACCCCTTTGCCCTGGGTTGCCCGGATTTTGCCGCACAGGTTGGTTTTTCCGGATTTGCAGAATTTGCACTCCCCGCACTCCGGGGTGTAAAGCGGGATGACATGATCGCCCACCGCGATGCTGGTCACGCCCTCACCGACCTGCTCCACAATGCCGCCGCCCTCGTGGCCCAGGATGGCCGGCCAGTTGCCCTCCGGGTCTTCCCCAGAGAGAGTAAAGGCATCGGTGTGGCACACCCCGGAGGCGACCACCCGTACCAGGACTTCACCGGCCTTGGGCGGCATCACATCGACTTCTTCAATGGTCAGTGGTTTACCGGGGCCCCAGGCCACGGCAGCGCGAGATTTGATCATGCTTTCCTCCAAAATGGATGATTCGGGGTATTACTGGGTATTTTTACCCTGGGGGATTACGCTCAATCCCCGGTAACGGTTGCTATTGCCGTGTTAGGCTCCTATAACGTTAACAGGTAACCCACCCACGGATTGAGTCTATGATGCTGCAGCCCCACAACATTGTCCACCTCTGGCTGATCGACCAGCGCAGCCTTCACCTGGATGAGCGGCGAGACACCTTTGAGCAGTGGTTGAGCGAGGACGAGCTCGACGGCCTGACGCACTACTCCCGACCCGAACTGCGGGACGAACAACTGATTACCCGCGCGGGGTTGCGCAGCAGCCTCTCGCAATACTCGGACAGTGTTCCGCCCAAGCGCTGGCGGTTTGAGCGTAGTGAGCGCGGCAAGCCCCGACTGAGCGACGACTCGCCCATGTCCGAGCTGAGCTTCAACCTAAGCCACAGCGGCGACTGGCTGGCCATCGGCATCACGGTCGACAACCTGATTGGTGTCGACCTGCAGCTTCGGCACCATCAAAAGCCCCTGACCGAGCTGGCCGAGCGGTTCTTTTCCGCACCCGAGGCCGAGGAACTGGCCAACCTCCCCGAACCCCGGCAAAGTGAGCACTTCTTTCGGCTCTGGACCCTCAAGGAGGCGTACCTGAAAGCCCGGGGGCTGGGTATCGCCCACGGCTTGGACAAGGCCCGCTTTCACATCGACAACAACGGCCTGATTACAGCGGAATTTGACGACAGCCTGGAGGATGACCCTCACGACTGGCAGTTCCACCACTATGAGCTGGACGATGATTACTGCCTGTCCCTCGCCCTGAAGCAACACCGGGCCCAGGACGCATCGACCCACTTTTACAAGCTGATTCCCGGTGGTCATGTCGAGCCCCTGGAGTGCATCGGCCACCAGATACAGATTCAGTAAAACACAAAACCCGACGCCCCGGAATTCCGGGGGCGACTCCGGGTGTAAAGGACCGTAAAGACTCGCCAAGGCCTTTTGTCGTATGATACTTTATTACAGATTGACTATAACCCTCTGACCATAACCAATAGCCCAAGGGATAGCCTATGAAACTCCTGAGCTCTTTCCTGTTGTCCGCCACCCTGGCCATGCCAGCGGTTGCCGCCAGCACCCATAAAATGTCTGTCGATACCGACGAAAGCGCGGGCATCATCAGCAAACACATCTACGGCCACTTCGCCGAACACCTGGGCCGGGGCATCTACGATGGCCTCTGGAAACAGGATGAAAACGGCGACTACATCATCCGCGATGATGTGATCGATGCCCTGAAAGACCTGGGCATCCCCAACCTGCGTTGGCCCGGTGGCTGCTTCGCCGACTACTACTTCTGGGAGGACGGCATTGGCCCGAAAGAGCAGCGCCCCTCAGTGGTGAACAACCTCTGGGGTGGGGTGACCGAAGACAACTCCGTAGGCACCCACGAGTTCATGGACCTGGTGGCCGAGCTGGAAACCGACCCCATTGTGGTGGGCAACGTCGGTAGCGGCACCGTGGAAGACATGGCCAACTGGTGGCAGTACGTCAACCACCCGGGCGAGAGCCCCATGTCCAAGCTGCGCGCCGAGAATGGCCGCGCCGAACCCTGGAATGTCGAATACTGGGGCGTGGGTAATGAAAGCTGGGGTTGCGGCGGCAACATGCGCCCCGAGTACTACGCCGACCTCTACCGGCGCTTTGCCACTTTCCTGCACCCCTACGAGAACGTGAAGCCCTTCCGCATCGCCGCCGGCGCCGCCGGGGCCGACTACAACTGGACGGATGTGGTCATGGAGCGCGCCGGCGATATGATCGACGGGCTGGACCTGCACCACTACACCATTCAGGGCTCCTGGACCACCAAGAAAGGTGAGGCCGTCAACTTTGATGAAAGCGACTGGTTCGAGCTGATGGACCGTGCCATCGAAATGGACGAGATCATCACCGGTCACAAGAAGATGATGGACAAGCACGACCCCGAGAAGCGTGTGTGGCTGATCGTGGGCGAATGGGGCACCTGGCACGAGCAGGAAGAAGGCTCCATCCCGGGCTTCCTGTACCAGCAGAACACCCTGCGCGATGCCCTGACCGCCTCGGTGACACTGGACATTTTCCACCAGCATCTGGACCGGGTGAAAATGGCCAACATCGCCCAGACCGTGAATGTCCTTCAGGCGATGATTCTGACCGATGGTGAGAAAATGCTGCTGACCCCGACCTACCATGTGTTCGACATGTACAAGGTACATCGGGATGCGGTGGCTCTGCCGATCAAGCTGAACAAAGGCAAGTACCGTTATGACGGCGACAGCCTCCCGGCGTTGAGCGCCACCGCGTCGCGGGACAAAGACGGCCGCACCCACATCAGCCTGACCAACATTGATCCCAACGAAGCACGCACCGTTGAGATTGATCTGAAAGGGATGGATGTGAGTGCCGTGAAGTCCGGCCGGATTCTGACCGCCGAGGCGATGAACGCCCATAATACCTTCGACAACCCGAACAATCTGGTACCGGTAAGCTTTGACGGCGCCCGGGTTGAGAAAGGCAAGTTGATTGTGGAGATGCCGGCGAAGTCGTTGGTGACCCTGGAGCTGTAACGTCAGACTTGGGTGACGGCGGATGCGCTGCGCT
>NZ_DFTP01000077.1:37120-50767 GCF_002381585.1 Marinimicrobium sp. UBA4209 | reverse complement strand
AAGGCGCATCCGCCGTTACCCATTCAACAAAAACGTATTGATCGACAACCGGCCCTTCGCGGGGTCGGTGTCAAAATCGAACCCCGCCGCAATATTCCCCGAATGCAGACTCGTGCACCGGTACAATAATAGCCGGTTGAACGCCGCCTCATAAGACGCAATGCGCTCGAACTGATCGGTATCGCCGTTGATATAACCCGGTGGCGGCAGCCGCCCGGCTTTGGCATCCGCTTCCAGCGCCCCCAGAAAAGACTCCCGACGGCCCGCGTCCACATATTCAAAACCGGTATCGCGGTGGCGGTAAAACGACGTACCGCCCAGTTCCGGGCCACACAGAAAATGAATCATGGCCAGCTCGGTGGGCCGATTGGAATCAAAGTGCGGGATACGCTGCACCGGGTGCAGATCATCCGGCCGGGTGGTCACCAGAGAGTAGGAGCACTCGACGCTGGCAATCTGCCCGGAGTGGATGCCGAACACGCGCTCAATCAGCCCCGGCAGGCTGTTCTGCAATGCCTGATAGTAGCTACCTGGCGCCGCGGCGCGCAGGCCGGGGTAAAAACCGGTGTTGTTGTCGAAGCCCTTTTTCGCCACCGCGTCCTCGCGAAGCGCCCCGGCGCCCAACAGAAAATCATCAATACAGACCACGGGTTGACGCTCTGCACCCACCTGGTCCACTCTGACCCGGGCTTCGGGGTTAAACTGTACTGAGGGTTCCGGGGACACAGCCATAGACGCCATCCGCTTTGTGATCGAAAATAGGGGCTCTCCGTATTTACCGGAACAGTTTACGTGGTCTTTGATCCGGACAACACCTCTTACAACAAGGCGGTTCTATGAAAAAACTACTCGGTATCGTGGCACTCTCAAGCGGCTTTGCGGCGCTGTTTCTGGTATTCATCGCCGGCCCGAGCTTTCGCAATGGCTGGCTGGATCTCGGGCAGGCGTTTACCCTGCTGCGCTGGGGTGCCTATGTGGGTATTGCCAGCGTGCCGCTGATCATCGGCTACGCCATTTGGCAGAAACCCCAGGGGCGCTTCACCTCGGCACTCGCGATTTCCGCCGTGGTGGGGCTGTTCAGCTTTTACCTGCCGTTCAGCCAGTGGCAGACCGCCCAGTCAGTGCCCCCGATTCACGACATCACCACCGACCTCGACAACCCGCCGGCGTTTGTGGCGATACTGCCCTTGCGGGAAAACGCCCCCAACCCGGCGGAGTACGCTGGCGAGGAGACGGCCAAGCAGCAACGTGAGGCCTACCCTGAGCTGCAACCCCTGATCGTCGAGCGGCCCGTGGCCGACGTGCTCGAAGCGGCCCAAGCGGTTGTGGAAGGTCAGGCCTGGGATCTGGCCGGCGCCGAACAGCTCGACGATGGCAGCGCCCGGGTGGAAGCCACCGACACCACGCTCTGGTTCGGCTTCAAAGACGACGTGGTAATCCGTATTCAGCCCCATGAAAACGGCAGCCGGGTCGACGTCCGCAGCAAATCCCGCCTGGGCCGCAGCGACGTCGGCGCCAATGCCCGACGCATTGAGCTGTTCATGGAAAAGTTACAGGAAGAGCTTCAGTAGGTCGGATCGCTATGAAGACCAGCACGCAAGCCATCGCCGCCCTCGTTGACGCCTGCGAGCCCGACTCCATCGTCGCCGTTGGCGAGCAGGCCCAGGCCATTGCCCAACGCTGGCACGATACCCACGGCCAGTGTCAACTGACCTGCCTGGATGCCGCCGATACCGAACAGGGCCTCAGCCTGCCCCGCACTCAGGACCTGGCCCTGGTCACCGGCAGCCTTGAACATCTGAGCCATTCGGCCGGTCAAACCCTCATCGGTCAGTTGCGCAACTACGGCACCCGACAGATCGGCGTCCTGGTCACTGACGGTGCCGGCTGGAGCCTCACCGATTTCATCGGCCTGGGCTTCCGACGCCAGGCCCGTATCGAAGAAGAGGGGCACAACCAGACGCTCTACACCTACAACATCAGCAACTACAATCACAAGCGGGACTGGAACAACCCGCGCTTCTGGGCCAACCCGGAAATGTGGGGCAAAGCCTGGTGGTAATCCAACTACCAGGATACCTCCACACGGTTGCGACCAAACTCTTTGGCTTTGTACAGCGCCTGATCCACCCGGTTGAAAATCTCGTCCAGCGTTTCGCCCTGACGTAAGGTGGCGACCCCGAAGCTGGCGGTGATTCGCCCCACCTGCTCGAACTCCTCCTCCGCCAACAGGGCCCGCAGCTTTTCAGCCAGCCCGGCGGCCTCACGCAGTTCGGTATCGCGACAGACCAACACGAACTCCTCACCGCCCCAACGGGCAAAGAGGTCGGTCCCGCGGATATTGTGTTTGACCAGAGAAGAGAGCCCGGTCAGAACCTGATCGCCCACCGCGTGACCGTAGTGGTCATTGATCGGCTTGAAGCGGTCGACGTCCACCATGATCAGTGACAGGGGCTTACCCTCGCGCCGCTCCACCAACCCCAGGGCAATCGCCTCTTCAATACCCTGACGGTTGAACGCCCCGGTCAAAGGGTCGGTTTTCGCTTTATCCTCCAGAGCTCGACTGCGACTATCCAGCAATTGATTGACCTGCAGCAATTCCTGTTCGCGGGCATGCCGCAAGCTCAACTCCTGTTTGAGCCGCCAGGTGCGCACCGCCAGAAAGGCCAGTGCGGCCATCAGCCAGACCGCCACAAGAATCTGGTACCACTGCTCGGTGGAAATGACCTGGCCCGTCAACTCGATGCGGGACAAAGTGAATCGGTGCTCACCAGGAATCCCGGTAGAGCCGGTCTGTACCTCGATCACCACGATGTTATCGAACTGCGGATGGGCCATATCCGGAGAAATCCGATAGCGCTGAAACCACCAGTTGGCGACAAAGAAATCCGCCATGGAGAACTCCAACCAGGCGCCGCCTTTGGCCAGATCGGCATCAAACTCGATCTGATTGTACTTAGTGCTGTCGTTAACGTAGCGTTTGCTGTAGCGCGGGTCGTAATTTCTCAAGTACAGGCGGATGGTTTCGGTCGGACCCTCATAGTCCATCCAGAACCGGATCTGATCATACCGACGCAGATCCAGTCCATTTTCACGCTCCTCATCCAGCACCAGCTCGAAGCCACAAAACATGTACCGATCACTGTCGACCAGCTCACACTCCCAGCTCATGGCGGCGGGATCAATGACCGCTGAGCGGCTCTCGCCGCCTTCGCCAGCGTCACTGTAGTGGGCTACGGTTCCGTCGCTACCGTCCAGCGCCAATCCGGTTTCCAGAATGGGCCGCTCGGCCACTATGGCGACCACCGTCAGCAGAATCAGCAGCGCCAGTCCCGCCTCCACCCGTAAAAAGCGGTTTTTGAAGCTATTGGCAACCGTAGACGTCATATTTAAACCATTTTTCGTTATTGTAGACCGACCGACATATAGTCATATTAACCATAGCCGTTTTGTTGACCACTTTACAAGCAGTTTCTTGACACCTCTAGGGTAGCGGTTTTCATCGCAAGATGCTCCCCCACAATGTCGTCAATTTCAACTTTTGTGACTTTGATCAAGGCCGGGCTGGACTCGGCGAGATCAACTGCTTTAGGATCAAAGCCGCTGGACCGCGCCGTACCGCTCACTTCAGGATCGCTCGCGCGGGCGGCGGTCATCGTTTCGGCACCGCATGGGTGCCCAACCCGGAGGCAATCCATGCTGGCGACCATCCTCTCCCACCCAAGCTGCCATCGGCACCGGATGCCAGACGGCCACCCGGAATGCCCGGAACGTCTGGATGCCATCAACAATCGCCTCTTGACCAGCGGCCTGGACGGGCTGCTGCTGCACAAGCAGGCGCCGGCGGTCACCCGGGAGCAACTGCTGCGGGTCCATGACCCGGAATACCTGGACAATTTGGAGGAGGCGGCCAGAACCCTGGGAGAGGATCAGATTCTGCCCTTCGACACCGATGTCTACCTGAGTCGCGACACTCTGGAGGCCGCCCGGCATGCCGCCGGAGCCGCCGCCTACGGGGTGGACCTGGTGATGGCGGGAGAGACCGATGCGGTCTTCTGCAACGTGCGTCCGCCGGGCCACCACGCCGAGCCGGATCGGGCCATGGGCTTCTGCCTGTACAACAATGTTGCCATCGCCGCCGTCCACGCGCTGGCGCAGCACGGACTGCAGCGGATCGCCATCGCCGATTTCGATGTCCACCACGGCAATGGCACTCAGACCATGTTCTATGATGAGCCCCGGGTCTTATTCTGTTCCAGCTTTCAGCACCCCTTCTACCCGGGCACCCCCATTGACGTGAAGCGCGACCACATCGTCAATGTGCCACTGCCCGCCACCTGCCGCAGTGAGGAATTTCGGGCGTCCATCACCGAGCGTTGGCTGCCCGCGCTGAAGCGTTTTCGTCCACAACTCTTGTTGATCTCGGCCGGTTTTGACGCCCATGAGGAGGACGATATGTCCTCCACCAGCCTGACCGATCGGGATTACCAGTGGGTGAGCGAGCAACTGCGGACCCTGGTGGATCAGAGCCGGGAGAGCGATAGCCCCGACGAGCACTGCCGAGGCATTGTCTCCACTCTGGAGGGGGGCTATGCACTGTCAGCCCTGGGACGCAGCGCCGTGGCCCACATCAAGGCGTTGGCGAAGCTGTAGCGTCCGGCGCCTGTAAATCGATCCGCATGTCGATGACCTCTTCGTCCGGATCGTACTTCACCCGAAATCCCAGGCTTCGAGCCAGACTGGCCATGCCCCGATTCTGGGGGAGCGTCCAGCCCACCAGATGACGGGTCCCCTGGTCTCGGCAGTGCGCCAGCATCTTGCCCAGCAGCAACCGCCCCAGCCCGCAGCCTTTGAGATCACTGCGAATGGCAATGCTGAACTCACCTTCGTGGTTGTCCGGGTCCATCTGGGCCTGGACCATCCCCAGAGTGACTTCCTCACCCCGCTCGTCGCGCTCGGTGGCGATGAACACCATCTCCCGGTCGTAGTCGATCTGGGTCACACGGGCCATCTGCTCGTGCGAAAACTCGGACACCTCGCCAAAATAGCGGTTGTAACGGTCCTCCCGGCTCAGGGCGTGATCGAAGACCTGTTGACGGGCTTCATCTTCCGGCCGGATCGGGCGCAGCAACACTGAGCGACCATCCTTCAGGGTCACTCGCGCCTCCAGCTCTTTGGGATAAGGCCGGATGGCCATGGGACGCGCCTGCTCGGCCGGTGCAAGACGGGCCGAGACCTCCAGCGCGGTGTAGACGCCCTGCCGCATCACCACCGGTTGCAGGTCCAGGCTGACCAGCTCGGGATTGTCGACCACCAGCTGACTGACCTGACTCAACAGCAGGCAGAGCGAGTGACGCTCCAGCGGTTGATGGCGCTCGCGGATCTTGCCCTCGGCCAGGGCCTGAATCACCAGATAACGGGCCAGGGCCATATTCAGAGGCGGCAGAGCCACCACGGCGTTATACAGCCAGTCGGCAGTGCCTCCCGCTTCTCCCAGGGCGATGACCGGCCCGAATACCGGGTCGACCCGCACCTGAATGCGCAGCGCAACGCCATCCTGATACACCTCTTGGGCGCTGTCCTCAGCGTCCGGATTCCGAGTGCGAATACCGTAAGCCGCCACCATCTCGGCCGCCTCCGGAGCGGACAGCTCGATCCATGGTGACGCCAGCGCCCGCTCGATGAGCGCGCGCACCGATAGCGGGTGGTGGGGAATCAGCTCGCTGACCGAGTCCGGGGTTTCCGACAGCAGCTTCTGGTTGCGCCGGTATTGAACCCGATACATAAAGGCCGCCACGGCGCCTTCAGGTGTGCGAAAGGAGGCAATACCCGCCTGGGCAAACCGCTCCCGGGCCGGATAAGCCGCTTCCTCGCCCATCCAGTTCACCAGCAGGTTGGGCTTGCGCCCGGCGTGTGCCTCATAGGCATCCAGCATCGCCTCAGCGTAGACTTCGCCGACGTGCAGCGCCGAAGGCGCATGCATCACCAGAATGTTATCCGCCTCACCGCTGGCCAGAATCACCGAGAGCACCTCCCGATAGAGTTCCGGCGGTGCGTCGCCCAGCAAGTTGACCGGGTTGCGGGCACGCCCACCGCGAGGCACCAACCGGGCCAGCGCCTGCTCGGTCTGCTCGCTGAAGGTCACCAGGTGCCCACCGCGCTCAATCAGCGCATCCGCCGCCATGGCGGCAGGACCATTGCCGTTACCCAGGATCACCAACCGCTCACTGGTGAGCTCCCGGCCATAAGCGAGGGTTTCCACCGCGGCAAACAGGTCCCTCAGGTCCTGCACCCGCAGCATCCCCGCACGCCGGAAGGCCGCATCATACACCCGGTCGGAACCGCGCTGTTCGGCCGGCAACCTGCTGACCGCATCCGACACCTCGCGGGCATTCCCGGCCTTGATCAGGAGGATCGGCTTACCCGCGGCTGCAGCTCGGGCCGCTGAAAGGAAAGCCCGCCCATCGCGGATGGAATCGATATACAGGAGAATGGCCCGGGTTTTGGGGTCGCGCCCGAGGTAATCGATCAACTCATCAAAGTCAATGTCCGCCCCATCGCCCAGAGCGACAAAGTGGGAGAAACCGATGCGCCGCCGGCGCGCCCAATCGAGAATGGTGACGCACACCCCGGAGGACTGGGACACAAAGGCCACCTTGCCCGGCAGCGCATGAGTGTGGGCATAGCTGGCGTTCAGCCCGATGGCGGGTACAAACAACCCCAGACAATTGGGCCCCAGCAGTCGCACTCCCCAGTGTCGGGCAATGGCCAGCATCTGCTCCTGCAGGCTGGTGCCCTGGGCGGTATGCACCTCATCCAGTCCGGCGGCAATCACAATCACGCTGCGCGTGCCCTTCTTGCCCAATTGCTGGATCAACGCCGGTACCCGCGCCGCCCGGGTACAAATGATCGCCAGATCCGGAACCTCCGGCAGCGCCTCGATCGAGCCATAGGCCAACACCCCGTTGACCGCCTGATACTTGGGTGTCACCGGCATGATAGGCCCGGCAAAGTTGCCTTGCAGCAGATTGCGCATCACGGCATTGCCCGGACGATTCGGCTTGTTGGACGCACCGATGACCGCCACCGAGCGCGGATTCAGCAACTGATCGATCTGCTTGAGACTCATGGGGGCTCCGGTAGACCTAAAACCTGATCTTAGCGATCTCCGGCGCTCACGGCTAGCGGCCGCCGCCACCTCCGCCGCCACCGCCACCACCGGAGAAACCGCCGCCCCCGCCACCCGAACTGGTACCGGGTGCGACCGACGAGGAGGCAATCTGTGAGCTGAGCGACTTGCCCAGATCACTGCCCAGACTCGCCAAGCCACCACGGCCAAGCGGACCGTGATACCAATGCATAGCGTGCGCCGCACTGGTGGCGGCCTCCATACCCACCGCTTTGATGAACTGACCGGTCCAGGCCTCTTCAACCCCCAGGGCCAATGCAAACGGCAGAAGGCTTTCGTAACGCTCGGCGTTGAGTGGCGGCTCATCCGCGTTGCGGTGCTCCAGACCCGCGATTTCGTCTCTGGACGCCACCGACAGGTACAACTTCAGGCCTTCGATGTGGTCCAGCAGCTTACGCCCCTCCCGAGTGGGGCGGCGCATCAGGTTGGCGAACACGCCATTGAGAAGAATCACCACCGACAGCAGCGCCCAGAACGTCAGAGAGGCCAGATTGCCCACCAACCAAAACGCCACCGCTCCCAACGCCACAGAAGCCAGCGCGCCTTTGACGGTAATCCCCACGTTGTCGACAAAATAGCGGGGCTTGAAGCGCTGCTTGAGCGCCCGCTGATGTTGGCGTTTCGCTTCACCCAAAATGGTGTGATTCGCCTGTTCAAGAGCCAATTCGTCTGCGTCCACGAACAACCGGGAAAACAGGGCGCGCTCGGCTGGGGCGAGTTCCACGTCGTTCGCGTCACTGAGTTTTTGCAGCCGCCAGTTGTCTGAGTGCCACTTTTTGTCACGGTGAATGGCAACCAGGCCCTTCACGGACAAGTGCACCAAGTCCGCCGCGAAACATCGATCGTCGTAGCGCGCCTTGGCCAGGTAACGCAAACCGCCGGGCGAGAAATCCTCGGGCGGGAAATAGCGCGCGAACACCGGACCCGTCTGAGGATCACGTCCCTCTCGGCGCCAGTGATGAAAATAGTAACCGAACACCGCCAGCAGCCCGATGATCAGGAGCAACTGCGCCCGGTTGTCGGTCAGAAACCAGATGACCGTTTGCCCCGCGGAGGGTTCTTCCACCAGATTTTTTGGAAAACCCACCACAATGGTCAGCCCCTCTCGCACACCCAGCGGCTGAGTGGTGGCAAAACGCACCACGCCCGGTTCAGTCACCTCGGCTTGGGCGAGCTGGGCCCGACTGCCCTGCGGGCCGGTATAAACATCCAGCTGCAATTGATCTGCCGGCACCGCCCCGGGCAACTGCACCCGAGCCGAGGCCGACGCAATGTCAAACATCCACCCTGTGCCGGTCACATTCCAGTACAGCTCATCGTGCTGCTCGAAGAAACCCAGTTGCCGGTTGGTGCGATAGCGAATCCGGTAGGTGGTGGTGAGCGGCGTCGGCAGGAAGCTGTCGTCGCCGGTATTGATTCGAATGCCGTTCGCCCGGTCTTCGGTAAACCAGGGCTCGGGTTTGCCATCGCGGGTGACACTGACCACTTCAAACCCGACGACCACACGGTCACCGCGACGGTCCCGATAACGAGTTGGAAAATCCCGATAGATGCCGCGGCGAATATTCCGGCCCTCGGCCCGCACTTCGATGGTCTCGGTCACATCAAGCGTGCCGTCGGCCTCGACCACGATGTCTGAATGAAAACTCAGAATCCGCTCCTGCGCTGACGCCGGAAGTACGCCTAACGCCAGGAAAAAAGCGAGTAACAGACCATTCAAGAACGCTTTCATTTCATTCCCTCCCTGTTCACCGAAACCACGTCACGTTGATCCTCTGCTGCGCTGAAAAACTCAGCCGTTGAAACGCCCGCTACTCGCGCAATCAGAAGGTCCGGAAACTGTAGCACCCGATCATTGAGCGCACGCACCGCACCGTTGTAAAACCGCCGTGCATACTGCAGAAGATTTTCGGTCTCCACCAGGTCGCGCTGCAACTGACTGAAGTTGCCATCGGCTTTCAGGTCCGGATAGCTTTCCTGGAGAATGAAAAGGCGAGACAGCGACTGCTCCAACTCGTTCTCAAGGACGGCGAGCTGACCTGGATGCTGGCTCTCGACAGCCCGCGCTCGCAGCTCGGTCACGGCGGTCAAGAGACTCCGTTCGTGATCGGTGTAGGCCTGAACGGTTCGCACCAGTTGGGGAATAAGATCATGACGGCGCGCCAGCTGCACATCAATATCGCTCCAGGCGGTACGCACCTGATTGCGCAGACGCACCAGGCGGTTAAAACACCACACCGCCCAGATCAGGACAGCGGCCAGGATCAATCCCGGCCAGAGGAAATCAGACATAGCGTTATCCTTTATAACCTTCCATAGCATCCCGCCGATGGGGCGGGACTGAGTATTACTATACCTGATCGTTGATTGAGCGTGGTTCTGGACGGATCGGTGGGTAACGGGCCTTTGGCCCTCCAAAATATCGGACCGATCCTCCTACGCGAACCACGTCAAAGCGGCCTGGCTGTTATACAGAAGACTCTCCGCATAGCGGACAGCCCTCGTCAATGCCGCCATAACCGGACTTGGAAACTTATATAACCGACTGATTCAGAGGGGTATTCATTGACTCAAATGATATCAATACGGTCTTTAATACACGCATGTTACTCAGGAGATTCAAGGGACAACCTCCTGTTAATACTATATATAAGACTTTTTTAGAATATTACGGCTTCCCACTAGAATATTACGTACTAAACCTGCTCCTTCATTGTCCAGACCGGAGTGACCACATACTTCAGAGCCCTTTGATGTCAGCCACTTAAAACATTATCGATATATTCTCCGAATCATTTCTCAAGAAAAAAGCAATTTCGCACCACGCACAGCAACGAAGCACGTTAGCGGCACCTTACAATATCTATTATAGTAACACCCCGCATCTGGCAATATTCTCTGCCGCTGCACTTCTTGTCGACGTTAGCGACACTTCTAGCATCAAAACCATAATAGATGGAGGACACCCTCGTGCACATCAACGCTGGAACATTAACCCGCACCCAATGTGTTGGACTGCACCGATACATCAGTGCAGTTGCTCTCTTAACGATCACACTGCTAACCCTTCCTGATGCCCTAGCACAAGATCATCGCCCAAACCTTATAGCACTTTGGACTCTTGATGACATTTCCACCTCATCCACCGAGGTCAGCGACCGGTCGGGACAACAGCAGACGCTGGATATCGTGCAGTGGGGCAGCCTCACACTTGAGGATGATCAATCGCCCATCCCCGTGAAGATTCTGGATGACCCCAACGCCGCCTCCGACCGACATGGTGCTGTGCGCGGACTCAACCTGGCGGGTGACGCACTCAGCGATGACCAGATACTAGAAACTGATTTTACCAGTACGCAAATGAGCATGGTCACAGAAATGACATTGTCCATTTGGGTACGCCCGGTCGACAACGACAAAGGTTACCTGATCTCGCTGCAAAACAGCGCCGGCGAGTGGATTGGACTCCAGATATACAACAACGAGCGCGTGCGCTTTTACTCCGAGGGCGGCGGCCTTAACCGGATTCCCGGTTTTTCCACCACCAGTGTCGTGGCCTCGCCTAAGTTCAACCACATCGAGCGCGACAATGACATTACGCAAGGATGGATGCAAATCAGCGCGGTGATCAAAGCCGATGAGTACCTGCGCTTTTATCTGAACGCGGAGTTACTCGGTGAAGTGCCGGTGTCCGGTATTGATCTCACCGCGATTCGCACACTGCGCGTGGGACAAACGTTTGAGTCCACACCCACCCGTGCCCTGCAAGGCCAATTCGATCAGGTGCGCGTCTATACCACCGCCCTTAGCGGGGACGAGCTTCTGGCGGACTACATTGAGGATTCCACCCGCGGTCCCTGGGCCTTCGAGGTTACGCCACCACAGGATGCCAGTGGTCACACCGAAGGCGATGCCGCTGTCGATCTCGTTACGCTATACCTGGATGACCTGATTCCCGCCAACGGAATGCCATTCAACATCGCCGATGAAACGCCGCCCAGTGGCGAAGCCGGTGTAATGACACACGGCGTGGCAAACCAGCAAGTCATCGCAGACGCGTTGAACGACGCCAGGAACAACAGCGCTTACGATGGCAAGATCGTGAAAATACTGTTTCCCGAGAACGGCGAGTTCTACGTGGGCGACAATCGCAACCTCTATGGCAACACCATTAATGTGGCCGGACAAACGGATCTGATCATTGATGGTAACGGCTCCAAATTAATCCACGCCGCCCGACGGGATATGTTCTGGCTGGAAAAAGACAGCGCCGGTCTCGGCAATGAGCGAGTGGAAATCCGGAATTTCACGCTGGATTTTTTCAATGAAGTGTACCCGTTTCAGACCAAGGTCAATGTGGAAAAACTCGGAAATTACGAGCTGGAGCTGACACCCGTGGCCGGCAGCGCCCGCGACTATCGAGATTACATCGACGAAATGGGCGCGATGGTAACCTGGGCCGCCCCGGACACGAGTTACAGTTTGAGTGCAGTGGGTCAGTATTCCGGCACGGGGTCTTCGCTGCTGCTGCCCTTTGCCAACCTTCACCCGCTCGCGAGCGGTACGGACAGCATTGTCGGCCCGCATGAGGAATCCAATATCGGCAGCTACACCGTTCAGGTGCAGGCCAATGGGTCCGCCGTCATTGATCTCAGCGCCGATACAGAGTTTTACGACGCCGTGGACCCGGATCTGCATTATCTGGTCGCCCACTACGGCGGGAAACGGGCCTTTTCACTGCAACATTCAAAACACGTGACACTCCAGAATATTCACGTTACGTCCAGCCCCGGAAACGCCCTGGCGGCCTTTGGCGGTGTGCAATATCTGAAAGCGAAGAACTTCAAAGCCACTCTGGACCCGAATGAGACCGATCCCAATGCCGTGGTGGCCACCAAGGCGGACGGTATCTTCTTGTTTCACAATCGCGGGCACTACCTGTTTAAAAACGTGGAGGCCGTCGGCGGCACAGAGGATCGAATGGTCATTCGGGAGTTGACGGGTTTTAATCCCAAGTATGTGGACACCCATACGCTGTCCGTTTGTTATGCCTCAAACCCTCGTCCCGTCGATCTGGCCAAAGTGGGCGATATCTATGAGTTGCGTGACCGGGACATGAACTTTCTTTGGCGCGGCACAATGGTCGGCAAAGAAGTGGTGGACAGCAAACACCCGGACTGGTCGACCTATGGCACGGTGAACTACAGCAACGGCAGCACCACCGCACGCGCCTGTGCTCTGCTGGAATTCTCTACGCCCGTTCCGACCAATACTCCCTCCGTGTATCGGCACGATACCATGGTGCATCATTTTAATCCGGACGGCAGCCGGTTCAGCAGTAACTATGTCATTATCGGTTCAACCTTTGGCGAAAACCGCGGCAACGGCGCGAAGTTTTCTGCCCCTCACGCGTTGATCGCTCACAACACGTTCTTCAACACCTCCCACCAAGGCGTTAAATTTCCCCTGATGATTGATGTAAAAGCGTGCTCCAATTCCTGGGGCAACAATGGCTCCGGGGCTCGCAACGTGATTTTCGATAATAACGTCATCGCGAACACCGGCCAGTGGATTCCCATTACGTCCCTGACGACTATGCCTCCGGCCGCCGTCAGTATTTTCACCAACCGCTACACACCGCAAAATCGTTACAGCCTTTTTTGTGGACGGGAAAATATCTCCGCCGGTGACAACCCGCTGGACATTCAATGGCAAAGTCATTTCATAATCAGTAACAACACTGTGGAAGACGCCAACTGGGGCGGCATTTCCGTGCAGTCCGCACGCGATGTTCTGGTACGCAACAATGCGCTGGCCCGGACCAACACACTGTCTTCCACCGCGTCCGGTCCCGCGGAGTACGGCGGTGCGGGCGCAATTCAGTTTACACACTCCCGTCAGGTCATAGGCTGGGATAACGACACCGATCAAATCGAGCCGGGCTTCCCCGACCTGTATCGACAAACGGGCAGTGACCGCCATCTGGTGGACTGGATGAATGAAACTTATCATCCCGTGATTCCTTAAGCCGTGCTTAGTAAGAAGCAGACGCACAAAAAACGGGCCGCATTGCGGCCCGTTTTTCAACATCGGAACACTTTAAGGCGTTGGTGAGAAACGCAGCACTGCCCCATCTCGCGGCAGCAGTTTCAACGAATATTCACTATGACTATCCAGTGCCGAAGCATGGCTTTTTTGTAAGCGCCGGGGTTCAGGACTGAAAACCACCTCAGCGGTGTAGGTGCCTTCACCGAGAAACGACAGGTCCAGCGAGTCAATGCGTACCGGCTGATCAGTGCCATTCAATGCCGCCAAATACCAGTGGTCTCCTGAACGTCGTGCTATTAGGGCCAGTTCACCAATACGACTGGAAGGCAGCACTCGCGTCTCATCCCATACGGCGGGAATGGTTTTGAGCAGTTCGAGCCCTGCCGCCACGTCATCGTTATGCAATAACA
>NZ_DFTP01000077.1:34976-36997 GCF_002381585.1 Marinimicrobium sp. UBA4209 | reverse complement strand
TTCCCTCCCGGGAAATTTCATTGGGATAGGTCCGCGATTCGCCCGTTGGCTTTTGAATGCCGTGAAACACCACCATCAGTTTTCGCTCCGCCGCCAATCGCAAGGCGGCTTCCTCGAAACGGATACGGTCTATAGATTCCGCATTCATAAAATCCAGTTTCACACCGACCGCACCGGCTTTGCACACCCCATCGAGAAACACCCGCAACGCGCCCCAGTCACCGGACGGGTCCTTGACCTGATTCCAGTCTTTCCACACAAAAACGTCGACATTCTGCCCGTTGGCATAGCCAGTGAGCTGCTCAAGTGATGCCCAAGGGCTCTCCCAACTCTCCCAGCCATCATCCACCAGACTATACTCGAACCCCAACTCACTGGCGTAGTCGACAAACTGCCGCTCCTGTGCCGGCGT
The DNA here is from genome assembly GCF_002381585.1 of Marinimicrobium sp. UBA4209. Taxonomy (NCBI): domain Bacteria; kingdom Pseudomonadati; phylum Pseudomonadota; class Gammaproteobacteria; order Cellvibrionales; family Cellvibrionaceae; genus Marinimicrobium; species Marinimicrobium sp. UBA4209. Next base: position 36,585 of record NZ_DFTP01000077.1, on the reverse strand, counting down.
GCCGGTTTCCCGGCTCCACCAGCGCCAGACGGCACGCCCGGGTTTGATGTAATCCGTCTCGGCAAACAGTGACTCATCCGGTGCCGGGTTGAGGTTCGTGATCAGATCCGAATTAACCAGTGCGTCGAGGTTTTCCCCTAACATCGTGACTCGCCACGGAGTGACTGTCGCCCCATCCATCGCCCCGTCCGCGGTGTCCACGGAAAACCCACGCTCGCCCTCGGTAAAATCCGCTTGGACCCGGCGCTGGCCGAGAGCCCGCAACCGCATGCCACTGTAGTTATAGAGCGCCGCTTCGGTCAGTACCGCGTACCCTTGGTGCTCCGGAAGCTCTACCACAAGTGGCGGCCCCTGCACGGGCCCGTTCGCCGACACCGCCGGGAGTTCATTCACAGTGGTTTTCAACCATTCACCCGCGTAGGTTTTCAGCTTCCAGTCCGAGTCACGCTCGAAGTACCACACGTCGCTGTTCTCCGGCAGCGTCCAGCTGGACTGCTCGCCGTTCACAGTAACGGTTGATGCGTCTGATTGAGGAATCACGTAGCGGTAGGCAAAGCCGTCATTATAAGCCCGCAGCTGCAAATACCAGTGTGCCTGTGAAGGCGATTGCAGGGTCATCATAGCCTCACGGTAATGGTTGTGCGCCACCGAATGAACACCGAGTACTGGATACTGATGATGTACCTGCTTTATCTCGACGCTTTCAATCGACGCATGTCGGCCCAGCGACTGCCCCTCCACGGTAATGCCCAGCGGGGAGGGCTGAATAACGCGGTGACGATTGAAGTCCACCTGATAGTACAACTGGCTACCCTGCATAAAGACCTCTCCCTGCACAGTCCCGCTCGGACTGGCAAGCAAGACCCCGGTGCTTTCAGGATGTTCCGCGTTGCTCAGACACGGTACACAGAAAGGAAGCCACAGCAGCCAGGTCAAGTATTGTCTCTTTTTTAAGATCATCACAGACTCTCCTAATTCAGTTAGCGCTTGCGGTATCGTCCGCTGACAGTTCCAGCGTGCGCAGTCCATAAGCGGGAATGGTGACCGTCGCGGGTGGGGTCGTTGACGGATCTGACAAGGGCGCACCATCCTGATCGAGGAACTGGGTTCGAATCGCTTCACGGCCTAACAATGGTGTGTTATTTACTTCCACCTGCGCAGTTTGCGGCTCATCGTCATTGTTCAGAAGAAACACAAACAAGCGTTTTCCGTCGTTGGACAGCGCCATATAAAAATCGACGTAGGGATTATCGCTGTTCACACTATCGTGCCGAAGCATCAGAGACGCCTGAGTGCCATAGACGTAACCGGGTGCAAAGCCGTAACTTTGGTGCGGTCCGACCTTCGGTGTCACAAAGCCACGGGGAAACTGTATTTGACCGCCCGAGCGAAGCTCGGCTTCGGCGAGCAGATAGTCGGTGATCCAGCCAATCTGCCACCAGGCGTGATGCGGAAAAGCACCGGGGCCCGCGTCCATCGCCTGCCAGTAGTACGACACGGTGCTGGTGTCCGGGTCGACGAAGGCATCACGGCCCAGCGCGGCGGCACGCGCCATGTGCAAGTACAATGTTTCGCCAGTGAGCTGGTACATCCGTACAAACAGTCCGGC
>NZ_DFTP01000077.1:6069-34918 GCF_002381585.1 Marinimicrobium sp. UBA4209 | reverse complement strand
GAGCCAATGCCCCCGCCATGTTCGTTGCTGAGCCCCACCTGGGAGATCTCCCAATCCTCCCGACCCACGCCATGAACGTTTTTTCCTGTCGTGTCCGGAACCGGGTGCGTATAAATAGACTGGGTATAAAACTGTGTCGCGCGCTTGGCGGCGTCCAAATAGCGCGTCTCGTCAGTCAGCTCATAGAGGTCCAGTAACGCCTGCGCACTTTGACCGGTAGCGAAGTCAGGCACAAACCGATTGTCCCCACACACACCCAGAAAATGTCCCGTATTGACCGCGTTCTGGATGTACCAGTCCGCCCCGTTCTGTGCCGCACGTAGATAACGCTCATCGCCGAGAATCCGATACGCTACCACCAGTCCGTAAAAGGTCGGACGCAAGTCTTCCAGCTCGGTGAACAGCGGTTTTTCGCTGGTATGATCATAGGCGACCGCCCAGTTTCCCCCAGGCTTCTGCCAGGCCAACAGCCGTTCGGCACCATCGCGCAAACGCTGTTTTAGCGCCTCATCGTCGGGTTCAAAGAGCAAGATATTGCCAATATCCACGAGTGTGTAATAGGTAATGGCGATGGGTTCAACGTAGTCGCCCCACTCTTCGGTGAAGGTTTCTCTTTTCGAGAGAAAATACTGACCTTTGGCCGCGCCGTGATAGAACCCAGGCTCGGATTGCTGCTGCAACAGTTTGAAGTTTCTCGCGTACGGCAGCCGGGTTTCCTTCAGCACCGGGTCATCCATAATACGGGCCAGCATCCACATGGCGCCGTAATCGGAGTTTTTCATGGCGTCGCGATCCGAGTTAAGCACGCCACCCAGGTAAGCCTGCGCCCCCAGCGTGACGCCCTCCACAATTTCGGTCCGCCATTTGGAACGCGTATCATCCCGCAAATAATCGTGCATGGACAGAATACGATCGGTAAGGGACTGCCGGGTTCGTTTCAACGCCAGAAAATCGTCAAACCGGTATATATCTTCCACGGCGTGGCGATACACCGAAAACCAGTCAGCCATTTGGACACTGTAGCGAAACTGAAACTGGACACTCTCGCCTTTTTTCAGGAATGAACCTTTCTCCCCCAGTACGGGATGCCAGACTTTCGGTGTGAGCTGCGATTGTCGATTCATCAACGACAGTCCCAATTGCCACGAATGCTGGGTCATGTGATCGTGCTCCCAGGGATCGCGGCCCGTGCCGGGCTCGGGAATCACCGCCAGAGTGACACCGGATTGCGTACTAAGCATCGGCGCGAGCGTGGTGGCGGTGCGCTCGCGCACCAGCACGGGCCGATCGGGAATGCCCTGGCCGTACGCGAGAGAGTGCACCAGGCTGTCGTTAATGTCGGCGCCCTGAAAGTGCCCCGGAATGGCACCCCAGGCCAATTCCGATTTGGCTACCGTCGCCAGCGTTGGCGTGGCAACGGAAAAATAACCGTCGGTCCTGGCCGTCACCGTCAACCGTACCCTGACGTCGGAATCGTACTGCTCATCCATCTGCCACTGCGCTTCAATGTCGGCGCGCTCGGTATGTTCTTTGAAAACCAGCGCACCTTTTTTATCCTTTCCACCCTGCTCATCTTGCGGGTGCCGTTCGACAAAGGTCGGAAAAAATGTCAACGGCTCCCCCGCCTGGTTCATCGCCACCGGCTGGGTAATCTGGCCCCACTCTTCCGTGTTATACCGGTAAATCGGTTCGGGAAATTCCAACACTTTCCCATTTTCCGATATTTCCATCGGTGTGCTGTCGGGTGGGATCGCCGAGTACAACAGGGTGTACTCGGCACTGGTTGTCGCCAATGACACTTGCTGATCACCGACGTGAATGTCCAGCTGATCCAGCTGCCATCCTTGTTCACTGTTTTGCCACTGCAGCGTTAAGGTCTTTCCCACCAGCGTTTGGGTGTCGGTGCCCGGCTCCGAATCGCAGCCCCCCACTCCCAACAGCAAAAATACCAGCGTAAACAGCCACATCGTCAAGCGCTGAAGCAGCGGCATGCGCTCGGAACGATGAAAAGGAAAGAAGAGCCATTGCTTTTTTATCATGGAAGTCTCCAACGTAAACGAGGGGCGTTTACGGGTTTGGTACAGTTTGAATTGCCTTTCAGTGGTTCGGACGCGGCTGACGGTCTTCAAAGGGTTCCACGGGAAAACCCTGGGCGTTATAAAGATTGACCGTCGGCGCGTTGGACCAGGCGTGGCGAACGCCTGAAATCGGTTGACCTTGAGGGTGTTGAACGACCAGGATGTTTCCTTCCACGCTGGCTTCGGCACGCTGCCAATGGTCGTCAGAACCCAGCACCGAGAGGGCGGCGGGCGGTTCATTACCAACGACACTTAACCCGCCGTCAGCGTAACGAAAGCTTACTTCAGCACGGTTGCCCCGATAACTGATAACGGAGGGTTCGGGTCCCCGATAAGGCACCGCGTGCCCATACACCATTGCTCGCGCCAGTTGCGCCAGCCGGTCACCGACTGCTTTCTTCTCCACCGGGTGGACGTCGTCTTTGTCACCCGTATCAATAGTGACCGAGAGCCACGCATTAGGTGTGCTTCTTGTTGCCGCTGCCTGCGCAGAGCGCAACTCAGCCCATTTAGTATTGCTGCTGTCATTGGGAGGCTGATATATCGGTAGCTGTACTACCAGAAAAGGTAGATCGGGTGTCTGCCACAGTGACCGCCAACCTGTGATCATGGCTGACAACCGCTTTTCATAATAACCGGCTCGCGCTGCATTCGATTCGCCCTGGTACCACACCACGCCTTTCACCGCGTAGGGCTGAACGCTCGCCAGCATGGTCTTTTGCAGCACCGAAGGGTTGCGATAATAACGCCGGATATCCGTGAACACCTGCGGTGTCTCACCGCCGGCCAACTCCAACGACTCCGGGGTCATCCAGGCTTCCACTAGGGATGCCCCCTGGCTGCTATTGATCATGCCAACCGCCACCGGAGAGGAACTCTCATCCTTGAGTGTCGGTTGCAACCCCAGCGCAAAATGCAGGGCGACCGCCGACCAGTTACTGACAGCAGATGCACTGGCAACCTGCCAGGGTTTGGGCGGACGCTCCTGTCGTTTACCACCAGACACGACCTTCGGCACTTCAAGCAAACGAATCCGAAGATTGGGCAAGGAGGCGATCGCCACCTGCTGCTCGGCCAATGCGGAGTGACGGAACCGAAATGCCATGTTGGACTGACCGGCCATCAGCCAGACATCACCGAGAAAAACATCCTTGAACTCGATTCGCTCAGCCTCACTTTGTACCGTCAGTACATAAGGTCCACCGGCGTTTTTCGCCGGCAACATCACCTGCCAGCGGCCATTCGCCAGTACAGTGGTGTCCACCGCCGACTCATTATTCAGACTGACCGAAACGTCCCTGCCGGGCTGACCTTTCCCCCAGACGGGTATGTCCTGATCGCGCTGCAAGACCATATGGTCTGTAAATACCGGCGGCAGGCTCAACTCTGTCTCCGTACCTGCTTTGGTCGCAGGTTGGGCTACAACGAGCACCGGGGCAGCGTACATCAGAAACGGTAACAGTATCGCAACCCAGCGCAACGACGGCTTAAAGACGGTGGAAATTATTGTTATGAACGTCATCGATATGAAAGTCATCGAAAGGAGCCCTGCCACTTTATGGTTCTGATTTATTCCAGTCGCATACCATTCCCGGTGCGACAGCGGTAGATATCCGGTTGCAATCCGAACGTTCGCGGATACGCTTCGCGCAGCGCCTGGCTGACCGTTTCCACCAGAGCGGGTTCCACCAGCGCCACCACCGCGCCACCGAATCCGCCGCCGGTCATGCGGGCCGCACCCGCGTCGCCTGATTGGGATCGAATCAAATCCACCAGGAAATCGGTCTCGGGAACGGTGACTTCAAAATAGTCCCGCAACGAATCGTGGGAGGCGTACATCAGTTCCCGAAGCGTGGAAAAATCGTTCCGGGCCAATGCCTCCGCAGCCTGACAGGTGCGTTCGTTTTCAGTAATGACATGCAGGGCGCGACGATAGGCGTTCTCGCTCATATCGGTTCGCCCCTCTTGCAACCGCTCAACCGATGCGTGGCGCAGACTGGGAATACCCAACGTTTTCGCGGCAGTCTCGCAATCCAGACGACGCTGATTGTACTCGCTGCCCACCAGCGAACGTTTAACGTTGGAGTTGATAATCAATAGTTCGTAACCGGCCACCATGGGAATCTGCTGCGTCGACAGGTCTTCACAATCCAACAAAAGGGCGTGTCCCTGACGCGCGCAGGCCGATACCATCTGGTCCATAATGCCGGTTTGGCAATCGAGAAAGTCGTTTTCGGTCTGCTGTCCGATCCGGGCAATGTCTTGCGGTGAAAGTCCGCATTCGTTCATGGCGTTCAACGCACCGCCCACGGCCACTTCCAACGCCGCCGATGACGACAAGCCCGCGCCTTGCGGAACATTACCCATAATCAGGAGGTCGGCCCCTCTGAGGCGATGGCCAAGCTTTAGCAACACATCGTAAACACCGACAATATAATTGACCCAGTCGCACGGTCCGCGATGTAGCCGCTGCGCGAGGTCAAATCGGACCGTTTCGAGCCCATAGTTCAACGAGGTGACTTGAACCCGGCTGTCCGCGCGGGGACGGAAGGCGACACGGGTATGAAACTCCAATGCGCAGGGCAGCACAAAACCCTGATTGTAATCGGTATGTTCACCGATCAGGTTCACTCGGCCTGGTGCGGAAACCACACCGGTAGCGGCGACGCCATACACTTTCTGGAACGCGCCTCGCATATCGAAGGCATCATCCAGCTCAAACCTGTCGGCAGCACCTATTACATCGGATAATTGCACAGCTTCACCCCCTTTCTGAGTAATGGACAGCACCGGCATCACGCAATGCACTGGCGGCTACTTCGGGCGTCAGGTCGCGCTGCGCCTCTGCCAGCATTTCGTAGCCTACCATGTGCTTTTTGATGGTGGCGGAACGCAACAACGGCGGGAAAAAGTGCGCGTGCAATTGCCAGTGCGCCGTTTGGCTCAAATGGTTCGGGGCACCGTGCCATCCCATGGAATAGGGAAAGCTGCACTGGAATAAATTGTCGTAGCGAACGGTCAATTCCTTGAGTGCGCTGGCCAGCGAGCGCTGCAACGGCTCAGGTATATCGTCGAGCCGGGCGATCAGGTGTTTGGGCAGCAACAGGGTTTCGAACGGCCAGGCCGCCCAGTAAGGAACCACTGCAATCCAGTCATCGTTTTCCACCACGGTACGCGCCCCACTGCGCGATTCGCGCATGGCGTAGTCCAGCAACAGCGGTGAGTGATGGCGCTGGTGGTAATTCACCTGGCACTCATCCTCCCTGGTTACCAGCGAGGGGACAAAATCGTGGGCCCAGATCTGACCGTGCGGGTGCGGCTGCGAACACCCCATCACTTCACCTTTGTTTTCGAACACCTGCACCCAGCGATACGTCGTTCTTAAACGCTTGAATTCCGCTACCCAGGTGTTGACCACTCTGGCGATTTCCGCTTCGGTCATCCGCGGCAACGACTGGCTGTGGTCGGGAGAAAAAATAACAACGCGGCACTCGCCAAACACCTCCTCGCTCACCCACAGCGCGTCGTCGCCGTCGCACGCGGGCGTCTCGTCCGGTCCCGAAAGCTTCGAAAGTGCCGAAAAATCATTCGTAAAGACAAAGGTCTCACGGTACGGCGGGTTATGCTCGCCGTTGGCTCGCGTATTTCCCGGACAGAGCGCACAGTCAGTCTGGTAAGCGGACACTTCCTTGGTTTGAGTCGCCTCAGTTGCGCCCTTCCAAGGGCGATTATTGCGATGCGGCGATACAAGTACCCAGTCACCGGTCAGTAAATTTTTACGGCGATGCATGCCAGCAGGATGCGTACTCATGATGTGTGCTCCTGCAGGCCGTTGGGGTAAGCGGACTGCCAGCGCCAGACATCGTCGGTCATGGTTTGCAGGTCCCGACGGGCTTGCCAGTTGAGTCGTTTGACGGCCAGGGCCGGGTCGGCCCAGTTCACGGCGACGTCTCCCGGCCGGCGGGGTGCCGCTTTCCAGGGAATGCGTGAGCCGCAACTCTTTTCGAAAGCGTTGATGACTTCGAGCACGGAACTGCCGCGCCCGGTACCTAGATTATAGGGCTTGAATCCGAAGTCCCCGCGGTGAGTTCGAAACGCGGCGACATGCCCCTCGGCCAGATCCATGACGTGAATATAATCACGCACGCCTGTGCCATCGGCCGTCTGGTAATCCGCCCCAAACACCTGCACGTGTTCGCGGCGGCCGATGGCCGTTTGAGCAATAAACGGCACCAGGTTATTGGGCGTGCCCAGGGGATCTTCCCCCAGCAGGCCGCTTTCATGAGCGCCTACCGGGTTGAAATACCGCAGTGCCAGTGCAAGAAAATCCGGATCGGCCGTGGCAACATCACGCAGTAATTGCTCCACCATGACTTTGGTCCAACCGTAGGGGTTCGTGGCCCCGATCGGGTGAGCCTCATCGATGGGCACATAGTGTGGCTCACCATAAACGGTAGCGGACGAGCTGAAGACCATACGCCGAACGCCGCACTGCTGCATAACCTGCAACAGCGCTATAGAACCACCCACGTTGTTTTCATAGTAAGCCAATGGCTGCCGCACGGAGTCACCGACTGCCTTGAGCGCCGCAAAGTGAAACACGGCATCAATGCAATAGCGCTGAAAGGTGTCGCGCAACAGATCAGCATCCCGGATGTCGCCGCGCACCAGCGGAAAACGCTGTCCGGTTATGCGCTCCAACTGATCCAGCACTCTGGCACTGGCATTGGAAAAGTTGTCCAGGATCACGGGCCGAAATCCTGCTTCATGTAGAGCGATACAGGTGTGACTACCGATAAACCCCGCCCCGCCCGTCACCAGAATCGTGTTTTCCATCATGCGCCCTCCGTTCAGTTCGCGCTCAGCCCGAAGAGAGAGACCGGCACTTGCGCACTTTTGCGCTTCAATCGTAAACGCAATGTCTTCGTCGTCACCGGCTCGTCCAACAACAGTTCATTGCGACTCTGGTAGTTATTGCTCACGGCTTTCAGCAAGCGGTCGCCGTCGGCATAGACTTCGTAATCACTCACACAGAACGGCATGGTTCGTTCGGGGTGATCGTAGAGTGACGATTCCAGTGCGTGATCAAAGTCCGTATCGAAGTAAAGCGTCACGCGGGTCAATTTCTGCGCCTCGGTCCAGCGAACGATGACTTCTGGCTGGACGTCACCCGGCGCCGCCACCCAGGCATGGGACCGTTGATAGGGACGGGTGTATTCACTGGTCAGGTTCTGCACGGAAAAATCACTGATGGGCGGCGACACCGATAAGGCGAGATTGTGGCCACCGGGACGGCGCTCGGGCGTCCAGAATTCAAACTCGTCAATACCGCTACCCGGCTCCGCCAGTTGTCGACCGTTGTTCGACACTGCCTCATTTTTACCATTGAAGACAGAGACCAGCCCAGTGACTCGCGATTCAGAGCAGGCAATTTCCAGGCTTTCATCCCCGATAAAGCCAATGAAACCGTACTGATCGGCAGGCAGCGTTTTCGAGAACGTTACCGTCACGTCCTGTTCGCCCGGAGAGACCGCCACCTCGACTTCTTCCAGCACAAGATCCGGAGTGAAGTTCTCCGGTTTGGAGCTGGCCCTCAGTTGTACCGTCAAGCGATTTTCCGCCGCCGATCGGATGCGGCTGCGCACGGTATAGCTCACGCCCTGTTTCATCGGCAACCATTGCGCTGCGGACACAGCCAGGGATCTCCACGGACCGTCGGCCGGCAGTTGTTCCAGCATCAGTTCACTGGACGATTCCAGCGTCGCGCGGCTGAGCAGATTATCGGTCGGTACCGAAGGCACTTGGGGAATAAAATGTCCCATGGCATTGAGCCTGCCATGCAGCATCGCCAGAGGTTCTGTTTCGAGCAGTTCCGTAGGTTGCCACCCGCTTTCCAGACACAGCGCCACCGCCTGTCCGACCGCCTGCCCACCGTGTGCGCAGGTACACATGACGCGTGTGGAACCGAACGCGATATGACTCGCGCTGATAATCCGTCCCGCAAAAAAAAGGTTATCGATGTCCTTGCTGATCATGCTTCGCAACGGAATCTGGTAGACGCCTTTGGAATGAAACTGGCGGCACGGCGCTTTATTGCTGTAAACGCCGTCTCCGGGATGGTGGTCAATCGACCAGCCGCCGTAAGAGATCGCATCGGGAAACGACCTTTGCTCCACCACATCCTGCTGAGTCATCATGTAGAGGCCTTCGAAGCGGCGGCTCTCGCGCTTGCCCGGTATCGTTCCGACCCACTCCAGCGTCAGGTTCTCCACGCCATCAAAGTTGCCGCTGTTCTTGATGTAGTCCCACACGCCGTAGACAACTTTCCAGAGTTCCCACTTGATTTCCTCGGTGTCTTCGATCGTGTTGCAGTTGCCACCGTATTCCAGCCACCAGAGACGCGGCCCGATATCGTCCCGACGAATGCGTTTGATGCGATCCAGCGTCACTTTGTCAATACTGGCAAACGACGGCGGCTCAAAATTCACCGGGCGGCCCACATCCTTGCTGTAAAAGTAAATGGAATGGCCCAGCAGCTCCGTGTCCGCTTTCTCCGGAGCCAGTTTTTCACCGAACTCCTCGCAAGACTCGGCGCCGATCCGGAAAGCGGCCCCTGCCTGAAACGCCACGAGACCGTCACCAGACGCGTCGCAAAAATACTGCCCCTGAACGTCGTAAGTGGTCGAATTCTGCGAACAAAATGCCTGCACGGCGGCAATATGGCGCGTGCCGTCTTTTACCGTGTTGTACACGGCGGTGTTCAGCAACAGTGTAATATTGCTTTCCGCACGAACTTTGTCGAGCAACACGGTATCGAAAATAACGGTATTGCCTTCCGGGTTTCGATACAAGTTTTCCAGCAACAACTCATCGATGATGCCTCCTTCACGGGACCAGCGATTGTTATTACCCATGTGCGAAGTGGCGCCCAGGCTCCAGAGGCGAACTTCGCTGGAGGCATTGCCTCCCAACACGGGCCGATCCTGAATCAGGCACACCGTTTTTCCCGCCCGCGCCGCCGAGATGGCCGCGCAGCAACCGGACAGCCCACCACCGATAACCACCAGCTCTGCGTCAATGCGCTTGATGGTATTTTGGCGCCCCTCGGGCAAAGCATCGTGTAACAACATAATCGTATCCTAACAAAATCAGATCAAACTCATAATGCGTCGCCGCATTGCCCAGCCCGTTGACGAGCAAGCGACGGCTCGCTTTTACGTTCTACTTTTCTTTGAGAACCACTGCAACGGCTTCAGACCCCATAGCGCCGGTACAAAAATCACTACGCCGACCAACAGCGTCGCCAGCCTAGCGGACTCTGCCAACACACCGAGTGCAGCGATCAGCAGCCCAATCATGGCCACGCCCGCCAGCAGTATTCGAACGGCATAACGGTTGGCCTCCACCGAAGTCGCGTCGCCTTCGGTGCTCGCGCTTTGTCCCGCGCGATATTCGAGGTACGCCTCACAGGTCGGATTCGGGGTCTTGCGCCAGGCGTACCACCCCTCAAAACCCAGAAGAAACGCGACCGGCACCGATACGCCCACCAGCATTTCGGCCGACCGGGTTAACGCGTCACCGCCGAGCCACGGCCAACCAAATTTAAGAAAGAGATTGATGGTCAGGCTGCCTATGGTAGTTGTTAAAATGCTAAACCCCGTTTGCCGGCGGGAGAAAATGGCCCAGATCGGCGGCAGGTAAATCGCCGCCCCGGTTAAAGCCGCCACACTCAGGACAACCGACACAATGCCGCCCATGCTCTGAACCAGCAGCGCGACGGTAATGGCCATGCAGCCAAACACCAACGTTGAGAGACGGGCCATCAGCATGACTTCCCGTTCACTGGTCTGCTTTTTGAAATGGCGATAAATATCGTTCGTCCACACGCCCGCCGCAATGTTGATGGTGGTATTCACCGAGCTGGCAGTCGCGAAAATCATGGCGCCGAGAATCAGCCCCAGCAATCCGGCGGGCACCACTTTCTGGCTCATTAATAAGTACGCATCCTCCGCCTGGGTACCCGCCAGAGAGGGGTCCAGAACGCGGTAAACCATTGGCGGGATCATCCAGACCACCGGCGCCAATAAATAGAGCCCGCCGAAAAGCCAGCCCACTTTGCGCGCATCGCGCGGGCTGGATACGCTGGTGTAGCGCTGCACGTATGCCCAGTTCCCTCCAATAAACACAATGTTGTACACCGTGAAAGCCGCGAGAAAAATCAGGTTGTATTCGTCGTTGTGCAGCGCCATAAAGCCCTCGGGCACTTTGTCCAGAAATCCAGACATGCCGCCGACCGCCCCGAGAGACAACGGAACGACGATCACTACGGCCGCGCTGAGCACAGTGAACTGAAGGACATCCGTCACCAGTACCGCCCAGAGCCCGCCCACGGCGGTGTAGGCGATGATGAAAATGCCCAGCGCCAGAATGGCAAGTTCCAACGGCAGTCCTGTGGTCACTTCAATAATTTTCCCCACCGGGTACAGAAACGCGCCCGCCGTGAACAGGTTGATCAGTAAAAACAAGGCCGAAAATTTCCGCTGCACACTGTCGCCCAATCGGCGGGAGATAAATTCCGCCACCGTCAGGGAGCGGGTTTTATTCCACGCGGGCGCAACGACCAGAGCGATGACCAGGCCGGATATCGCCATGGTGGACTGAATCATGACCGACACAAAACCGTCGGCGTAAGCGATAGAACCCCACACCACAAAGGTGCCCACCGAAAAGAAACTCATAAACAGGGAGAGGCCGCTGACCCACCAGGGTACGGCACCCCCCGCTGCGAAAAAGGACTTCATGTTCTTGCCGCTTCTGGAAAACATCATCCCGAGGGCCAGCACCAAAAGCGAAAATAGAAGCGCCACACCGTAATCAAAGCTGTTCACACTCGCGTCTCCCGCCACTCGTTATTGTGAAATCACCAGTGAATGGCACTTGGAAAGCGCAGCACCCACCCAACAATTATGTATCTATTAAAGATATTTGTAAAGCAGGATATTGTCTTTTCTTACCCTGCCAGGGGCTCAACAGAGGCAAAAAAGGGGGAGCTCGAAGCTCCCCGTAAAAGCTCCTGCTCTCAGTGTCCCAGCGTGACCGGGTCGCTTTGTCGCGCGCGACCGTCCACCCCGCGCGTCTCCAGCTCGAACGTTAGACCGGACGCTTCGGACGGCAGCTCCACCGTGAACTCATAGGGGAATTCATCATCCGTCACGGAGCGCTCACGACCCTGCGTGTCGGTATAGCGCAAGGTGGCGGACGCGACCTTGTTGTCGTCATCTCTCAAGTAGATATAAGCGCGCTCGCCGTAACCTCCCAGTTGAATCAACATGGCTCGGGCGTTACCCACGTCAAGCTCCTGATAGTCGTTCTGCGCGATCTCGGGTTGGCCGGTGAAGTTTTGACGGAAGGCGGTTATCGCCGTAGCCCCGTCCACTTTCACCACCGTGACTCCGTGGGGCGCTACCTGCACCTTCAGCGCATCACCACTGACCGAATCGGTTCCGACCAGGCGGTTCTCGCGCCAGCGGGTCACTGAGAGCGAGTCGGCTGTGTCCACCAGGGCTTCGTTCAATTGCACCCGCGCAGAGACGGTTTGGTCGGACTGGTTGGTAAAGGCGATGTACAGTGAGTTGTCTTTAAAGCCGCTGATGTAATTAAGTTCAATATCATCGATAGCCAGCAGTCCTTTCGGCATCCAGAGGTTCACACCCTCTTCACCATAGAATGAGCCCGGCGCGTGACCATAGAACTTGTTTTGCAGATAGGCATAACCCTCGATGTACTCAGAGGGAAAGTTCACTTGACCGTCGGTGCGCACAAACACATCCGTGACTAGGTAATCCAACAACATGGAGGCCATCGGAAGAATGTGGTTGAAGTGGAACGAGTTGACACTCAGCTCCTTGAACGGATGCATCGGGTAGGACTCTTTCATATAGATGTTGGTCCGCGCGGTGTTGATGTGATAACCCGGAAAGTTTTCATAGCGTCCGATGATGGCGGCCTTGGCCACTTCCTGCAAAAAGGTGTCGTCCGCGTAATAGCCAATGCGCAATAGCCAGGGGGCGTAGTTGGCCATAAAGATCGCACGATGCCCCGATGAAGTGCCGGACGACTCAGCCGTCAGACCGATTTCCGATAACAGCCAGGCGTCCACCGCTTCTTCATCGGTGTACATTTGCTGGTGGCCTTTGGACTTAAGGTACCAGTAAATTGGCGCCTTTCCATCTTCATTCACGAGAACTTTCTGATCTGGAATTTTCGGAGCCATCCAGGTGAACATGGTGTAGTGCCGGGCGACTTCGTGCGCCGCATCCAGGTAACGCTGTTCACCGGTAACTTCGTACAACTCTGAAAGCTCGATAAAGCGCGGAGTAAACTGGGTCCAGAAGAAGCCGGCCGGTTCGCTGGCCCCCTTTCCAACACGCGAGGCCAGATAGGCATCAGCGCCTTCCACCGCACGATTCAGATACGTTTCATCCCCGCTGGCTTTATACAGCCACAGCGAGTTCCACCAGGTATCGCCATTCTCTTCAACGTCCAGGTTGCGAATGCGCGTACTGTTGTACTCTTCCTCGGCCAGCTTTATAAAGAAATCATTGGCGCCGCCCAAAATATTGTGTAAAGCGCTCAGTTCGGAAATCGGCGCAATCGGGCCGAACATGTTGCGCGACGGGTTCTGGATTTTCTGCTTCGGGTCCAGACTGAAAAGGAATTTTTCCCGCGAAAGCATATACTCTAGCGTCGGGTAGGCACGGTCTTCAAACATCGCCCGGTTATCGGTGACCAGAGCCAATTCCAACGCATTCAGGCTGGTGACGTTTTTAACGGCACCTGGTACGTCCGTGGAGTACGCTGAACCTTTCAGCTCTTCTTCAAACCACGCGTAATCGGTCAGAGAGTAATCCACGATGTTCTGGAACGTGGTGTTCAATGAGGCAATGCCGTTCTTCCGGTGGTCACGGAAGTCATACAGCTGACGAGCGATCGATTCATAGGTGCCCGTAATGGACTCCGCCTTTTCCGCGATCAGGTGCGAGGTGAAGGAGTAGCGATCACCCGGTTTCATTTCTGATTCAAAGCCACCCAACACCGGAGAGAACAACATCGGCTGAGCATCGCCGTTGGGGTTGCGCAAGGCCACACCAAAGCGGCTATTATCGGCCAGGGGCAGCGGGTCGAATGGAAACTCTTTCGGATCGGCCACCACACCATAGTTCACACCGTCTGCACGCACCAGCGTAGTAGGCAAAGGCGCGCGGTAAGCGAGCGTCAGATAGGAGCGATCCGGAAAGGATTTTTCCTGCCAGATCAGGGGTTGCCAGATTTCTTCTGTACGCTCTGCGGGAAAGGCGGGCGCCCCCATAAAACCGACGGAGAAGAAGCCGGCTTCTTTTGGTTGCAGCGTGAATGACAATGAGGGATACGCACTCTCCAGCGTCAATTCGGCTTTCAGGGAGAATTCTTCGCGGTCCGCAAAGCTCAGATGCAAGGTGTTGCCCACGCGCTCCACGGAATCCGGTTTGACCGCGATCACTCGACCACTGGCAAAATAGTTGGCTGTGCGCGCCTCGGCAGAGCCTTCCAGGATCGACGCGTCGAAACCATCGCCAGCGGTCGCGGCATCACGCTCCACGGCTTCCAGATCGGCTTCGGCGCGATCCACGGCCAGCCAGGTGGGTATATTGTAGGGAGTGTGATCCAAGTTGGCCGGCCGCAGCTGCATATCTGGATTGTCTTCCCGGTACAACACATAGAATTCCAGCGCATACTGATGAGTCTGACCATCGTTGGCGTGTAGCGTGACCGAGTCACGACTGACCGTAGTTCCGACGGTGCTTTCCGCATCCGTTGAGCTTGCCCCCGATCCAAGCTGACAGCCGCAGAGAGCAAAGACGCCTAGCGCGCCCAGTAAGAAATTTCGTAAAGGCATGATTAATCCTCTGAGTATTGACGTACATAGCGTCACAATTCAGTCAGGTTAGGGATAGGCTGAGAGACGGCACCCAAGGCCGGCACCGCCCCTCATGTGAGTCAGAACTTGAAGCTAATGCCCAGCGAATAGCGCCGACCAGTTTCAGCGTAGGTCGCCACATACTGTTCCCAACCCGCATATTCCGACTTCGGTGAATCCAGTAGGTTAACCGCCTGAAACTCCATGGACATTGAGTCTGTCAGGTAATACTTGATCGACGCATCTAGAGATGGTTCGCCCTTATTAAGGATAGCGGTAGCTCCTGCAAAACCCAGACGATCAAAATAGTCATCTCGCCAGTTGTACAGCAGTCGTGAACTCAGCTTGTCGTCCTCGTAATACAGCTGAATGTTAACGCTATTCTCAGACACCCCCTGTAGACCAATCGGATCACCGGTGCGAGGGTCAATTTCATCGGTGGTGTTTTCAAGATATGTGTAGTTAATGGACGTTCCCGTATTCCCCAGAAAACCAGGGAGATCCCGAAAGTTATGCTGAAAGGCCAGCTCCATTCCCTTGATCTCGCCGCCTGTACCATTTACTTGCGTGCGGATTGCGAAGATCTGGTCTCCATAGCCGGGAATAGTTCCGGGTTCTGTGACATTGAGTATCTGGCGGTCCAGGGAATTGTAGAATAGGGCCATAGCCAACGCCGAATTTTCGGAAAAATACCATTCCAGCGAGGCATCGTATTTCGTACCACGCTGAGGCTTGAGGTCGGGATTTGGCAGTGAGGCAGAGGACCCCTCCGATTCATCCTGAGGCGTTTCGGGATCATCTTCAATCAGGTTAACCCTTCCTGTGGCGCCCAACACTCGAGTATCAGGACGCGCAATAGATTCACTTACGCCCAAACGGAGCACAAGATCTTCCGTCAAATCCCTTTTGGCTATCAAACTTGGCAACAAGTCCTGATAGCTTCCCTCTTCTTCATAGGGCTCGTACTCAGCCCCTACGAGAGCATAGTTATTGACCGTGGTGGAGGTATCCGAGTAGCGTACCCCGAAGTTACCTGTCCACCCCCACGCTTCGAAATCGGCACGTGCGTAATAGGAAAGGATAGAATCCTCAACCTCAGAATCCATATTCGGAAATCGTGAGACAGGAGCGTCGTAGAATGCGTCGGAGAAACCAAAACCACCTCCGCCAATCCTATCTGTATCCACAACAACGATCTGATTTGGCACGTTGGCTCCAGAACCAGACAACACATCAGACGTATCTACCGTCACTGCTGCATTCTGTAGCCAGTCGGCATCAGGCACTGCCGTATTTCCTAGCCCCGCGCGTGTAAGACTCGTGACTTCAGCATTATCATAGGGTGAGACTCCATACTTGCCATACTCCGCAGTAACCGCAGTAATGGAAGAGTAGCGGAGGCCGGCCTTAATTGAAGTGAAGAATCCTTCCATCGGATAGGTTGCATCAAGCCGGAAGGAATCTTCTGATGCTTCATTAATGTTTCGAGAGTCGTAGAAGGTCGACGCAGTAAAATCATCGGGATTCGATAGATCCGGGATCTCCACCGAGGCTATATCGGTAGCTCGAATATCAAAGTTTATCGGAACTCCAGACCCGTCCTCACCATATGTATACAACTGGATGAACTGCTGGTCCCGAGTAGTTTCGGACTCACCGAAAGCGTATTCAGCAAATACTTCCAAGCCGCTTTCGCCCACCCATGCCACGTTCAAACCGCCAGTCAGGAAGCTGTCTGCTCCCTGATACCGCTCGTGATTGCTTTCCACTTTGGTATTCAGGGTGCCGGCGACCCGGGCATCATTTTCGTCCACCACAATGGTGCCCGGATCATAGTTGTCGAGCGTCTTATCCAGAATAATGCCCGCCCAAGAGCGTGAACGTGCGTAATCGTACTCGGCATAAAGAAGATCGGCATTGAAGTCGAGATTGTCCGCTGGCTTCCACTGGAAGGAGCCGTTTACGGCGGATTTTTCTCGATCTTCCTCCTTGCGCTGATATCGCAAATCGTACTGGTAATAGTAGGGGTCGGTAATATCGAGTACGTTGTTATCTGGATTCGAGTACGGAGGACCCTGGCGCCAGTCACCATTGCTATAAAAACGATCCTCGGTTATCGGGCGGTCCTCGTGCACTACGCCAAACATCACACCCATGGTGTCATTTGCGAAAGAGTTACTGGCCTGCGCCGAGAGCTTGACCCCTTGATCGTCATTCAGACTAGAGTGTGTTCCCTCGACTGAAGCTCCACCCCAAAATCCTTTTCGATCCAGTGGCTTACGGGTCTTGATGTCGATAGTACCGCCAAGCGCCCCGTCAGTCATATCGGCTGTCAATACTTTAGTGGTTCTGACTGAGCCGACAATCTCTGAGGGGAAATAATTCATAATGCCTGCATTGGTTCCACGACCAAACGGGCTCAAAAGGGTGCGACCATTCACTTCCACCCGGTTGTTTCGAATACCTCGGATAGTGACATTGACGCCCTCCCCATCTTCCCGCTCCACCTGAATCCCGGGAACGCGCTGTAATGTCTCGGCCAGATTGTCATCTGGCAGCTTGCCGATATCCTCAGCCACAATAACGTCAATGAAGGTGTCAGCTTCCCTTTTTCGATCCAAGTTCTCACTCAAACTACCCCTAATTCCTTTAACTACGACCTCTTCTAGTAGTGTTGAAGAACTTTCATCGTCGGGGGTACTGCCGGACTGCTGCCCAAACGAGGTGCTCCCGAATCCCGCCAGCAATATTGTGCTCATTACTTGGGCTAGAACTTTTTTTTGAAATAGTTGTACCGTCATAACAGGCTCTCCTAATTCATATCTTTATTCGTATATTGAGTCCCGCTGCTTCCGTTAATGCTAAACACCGGGAAGAAGAACAGCCACAGAATATTGCAGCTCGAGGCCATTATGTAGCTACAATAGATACATTGTCAATGATAAGATCTATATTAGATATAGATTAAATTTTTATTAATTATTCTTATTTGATAGTTTCTTCTTTTTTTTCGTGCAAAAAGCTACATCTCTCAACACAAGCTGAGCACGCAAATGGGTATTTAGAGGGAAATATGGGGGGGGTTAGCTTGGGAGGTTATCGTATATGACTTTCGATTTCTGCCGCTTTTCCTCGTAGTGCCGTCACCAGCTCCGCAGTTCGTTCTTCGGGAATGTCGCCTGATAAAGCAATAGCACTATGAGCCGGCTCTCCGATATTCAAAGCCAATGTCACGGCGCCTTCAGGCAAGTGGGTTTGGTAGCTTGTTCGAACCCTGACATAACCACGCTCTCGGATTTCTTCAAGCTTCGCATGCAATGAATCTATGCCATCAGGAAAGCCTGGAATTTCTTTACCTTGATATAGGTGAGTCACCTCATCCCCTTCCTTTTGGGACAGCAAAGAAAGTCCCACCCCTGAAGCAGTTGCAGGAAAGTAGCCAAGGCGCCCCAAAGCCTCTATAGAACTCAACCCCGGGAGTGCATGATAAACATAGGTCACTTTGTCTCTCCAAAGCACCCCCATTGCCACCACCATATCGTAGGTTCGTAACTCTTCAAGAGGCTTTACCGCATAAGAAACCATGTGAGAAGCAAACAAACTCTGCGCGGCAAGCACATGCATCGCGGGCCCGACTGTGTACTTGCGGTCTGACGTTTTACGCACAAATCCGGCATAAGCCAGAGTTCTCAGCAAACGATTGACCCTTGTAGTATCCAGCTCCAAGAACCTGGCCAACTCCCGACAACCAACCGGACGATCAAATGACGCAACCGCCTGCAAAGTCTCAATGCCGTCAAGAACACTCATGTTTAGTTGAGTGCCATAAGATTTAAGCTTGCGCTCCAAGTAATCCTGATCGGTCATAAAGTTGATATCCTAAGAGTGACGCGTTTTATCAGCCCCAAGAGACTGCACTCTAGACATTATACCGTCAACAGTACCGCCAGGGGTTTCAACTGGCAATGGATTTTACCGGACGCTAACGGATGAAAAGAAACAAAAAAGCCCCGCAGGGCTTGGCTTTTGAACGATACCGGACGGTATCGGATGCCGAAATGGTGCTCACCGGTTTGCCGGGAGTAAACGGGCACGGCGAAGGTGGCCGAAGGCCAAGCCCCTGGGCCCTTTCGGACTTCCTGTCCTTCGCGGCACTAACGCGGCCCTGCATTTCGGATGCGCCGAGCCCACGCCGGCCCCTGGTCCAGACTGGCACACATAAAAAAAGGCCCTCCGCGTAGCGGAGAGCCTTTTTCAGTATGGTGCCCAAGGCCGGACTTGAACCGGCACGGCTTGCGCCACTACCCCCTCAAGATAGCGTGTCTACCAATTCCACCACTTGGGCATATAAGGGGTCAAACTAACTGTTTTCTAAACGGCTGATTACTCAGCCGGTACTTCTGGAACCTCGTCCGCGCTGCTTTCTTCTTCCACGGCCGGGACTTCAGAGTCTTGCGCGGCCGGGGCTGACTGTTCTACCGCTGACGGAATGTCGCTGTCGATACCGACGCCGGCTTTGTTTTTGGCAATGATGGCCAAGCCAAAGCTGGTGGCGAAGAAAACTACGGCGCAAATGCCGGTCATGCGGGTGAAAAAGCCACCGCTGCCCTGACTGCCGAACACGGTCTGGGAGGCGCCGGAGCCGAAGGAGGCGCCGGCAACCGCACCCTTACCCTGCTGAAGCAGGATCAGAGCGATAATGGCCAGGGCGGTCAGAATGTGTACAACGAGAACGAGTGTTTCCATGGTGTTTCGTCTCTACTCTTTAAAACGTAGCGTATTCGATACGCTGCTTCAAAGCCCCGCCCTCAGGCGGCGGCTCTGCAAATGGCGACAAAATCGTCGGCGTTCAGGGAAGCGCCTCCGAGCAAGGCTCCGTCAATGTCCGGCATTGCGAACAGTTGCTCGGCGTTGCCCGGCTTGACGCTGCCCCCGTACAAAATCTGCGTTTTAGCACCCAGTTCGCCCAACTCGGCGCGAATAAAGCGGTGTACTTCTTCCGCCTGTTCGGGACTGGCAGTTTTCCCGGTGCCTACCGCCCATACCGGTTCGTAGGCCACCACCGCACGCGCAAATGCTTCCAGGCCAACGCGATTGACCACGGCCAGCAATTGTTGGCCAATGGTTTCCAGCGCTTTGCCGGCATCCCGTTCCTGTTCGGACTCACCGACACAGAGAATGGGAATCAGGCCCGCTTGCTGAGCCGCGTGAAACTTTTCCGCGACCTGGTCGCTGGTTTCACCCTGCATCCGGCGCCGCTCATTGTGACCCACGATCACGTAGCGGCATCCAAGATCAGCCAGCATGGTACCGGACACTTCCCCGGTGTGCGCGCCGTTGGCGTGTTCGCTGACCGTCTGTGCCCCCAGTTCAACGGGGCTTCCGGACAGTGCTTCAGCGGCTTGGCTGAGGTAAACGTAGGGCGGGCACAGGGCCGTTTCCACATTTTCCGCACCCTGCCACTGGGCGGTAATGCCGTTCAGCAGTAAGGCGTTCTCGGCCAGACTGCCGTTCATTTTCCAGTTGCCAACGACCAGGCGTTGGCGGCTGTGTCTCTCGCTCAAGGGGTCCCCCTTAAAGCGGGCGCCAATGTTAGCGAAGTTGGGCATAACATACAATCCCAAATCGCGCTCTGACCCCGCTTTTCTCTCATGTTGGTTGATGGGTCTCGTGTTGCTCTCTTTTTCAGTGTAGCGGCTCTTCTAGTTGAGAGCCTTTTCTACCGTAGCGGCCAACTCCTGGCACAGTTCCTTGACCTTTGCTTTGTCTTCCCCTTCTACCATGACCCGTACCACCGGCTCGGTACCGGAGGGGCGCAGCAGCACCCGGCCGGTGCCGGCCAGCTTGTCCTCGACGCTGGCGACCGCCGCCTTAATGGTGGCGTCCTTATCCAGATCGATCTGCCGGGAGCGGTGCACGTTGATCATGGTCTGAGGCATTTTATTCATGCCTTTTTTGATTTTATTCAATGATTCGCCCATGGTAGTGAGCGCTAACAATACTTGCAGGGCGGAAATAATCCCGTCTCCGGTCGTGGTGACGTTGCTGCAGACGATATGCCCCGAGGATTCGCCGCCCAGCGTCCAGCCGTTCTGACGCATTTTTTCGATCACGTAGCGGTCACCCACCTTGGCCCGCTCGAAAGGCACGCCAATTTTCTTCAGGCCCAACTCGAGCCCGAAGTTGCTCATCAGGGTGCCGGCCACGCCGTCGCAGCCACCGCTATAACGGTGCTGGTAATCGGCAATGATGTAGAGCAGCTCATCGCCATCGACAATCTCGCCCCGGTGGTCCACGAACATCACCCGGTCGCCATCGCCGTCGAAGGCAATGCCGAGGTCCGCCCCCAGCTCCATGACTTTCTCTTTCAACAGATCGGTTTTGGTGGAGCCACAACCGCGATTGATGTTGGTGCCATTGGGGTCCGTGGCGACCGGAATCACCTTGGCCCCCAACTCGCTGAACACGCTCGGCGCAATGTGGTAGGTGGCGCCATTGGCGCAGTCCACCACAATCTGCAGCCCCTGCAGACTGAAACCCCAGGGCATGGTGCCCTTGCAGAACTCGATATAGCGGCCCGAGGCATCCTCGATACGGCGCGCCTTGCCCAACCGCTCTGCGGTGGTCATGGGCTGGTTCAGTTGCTCTTCGATGGCCAGCTCAACGTCATCGGGCAGTTTGGTGCCGTTGCCACTGAAAAACTTGATGCCATTATCGGTGTAGGCGTTGTGGGAGGCACTGATCACGATACCGGCCTGGGCCTGGAAGGTCCGGGTCAGGTAGGCAATGCCCGGGGTGGGCATGGGACCGAGCAGGCCGACATCCACACCGGCATTGATCAACCCCGCCTGCAGGGCGGATTCAAACATGTAGCCCGAGATCCGGGTGTCCTTGCCAATCAGAATCATATTCGGGCCGGAGAAGCGGTCCACCAGTACCCGACCGGCAGCCCAGCCCAGTTTGAGCATGAAGTCAGGCGTGATGGGAGGCTCGCCGACCTGCCCACGAATACCGTCGGTACCAAAATACTGTCGCGCCATAGGATCCTTGCTCCCGCTCAAATGCTTTACTGGTTAATGGGTAGACGGCGAGTCGGCGGCTGACGCATCGGTCGAAAGCGCCGCCAGGACTGCCAGAACATCATGAGTGGGCGCCACATCGTGCACCCGGATAATACAGGCACCGCGCTGAGCGGCGGCCATCGCCAGAGCCAGGCTGCCGGGTAAGCGCTCACTGACTTCGCGCCCCAGAAGGTGCCCCAGCATGGACTTGCGGGACATGCCCACCAACACCGGGTACCCCAGGGCTTGGAATTCACCCAGGCGGCGCAGCAGGGCCAGGTTGTGCTCCAGGGTTTTTCCGAAGCCAAACCCCGGATCGAGCAGAATCCGCTCGGCGCCGATCCCGGCAGCCTTGCAGGCGGACACCCGCTGGAGGAGAAAGTCTTTAACCTCTTCCACCGGGTCCTGGTATTGGGGTCGCTCTTGCATGGTCTCGGGAGTGCCCTGCATATGCATCAGGCACACCGGCAGCCCGGTGTCGGCGGCGGCGGCCAGAGCACCCTCGCGCTGCAATGCGCGCACATCATTGATCAGCCCGGCACCCGCTCGGGCCGATTCACGAATGACCGCTGGGTTACTGGTATCGACCGACACCAGGGCGCCCAGTTCACCGGCCACCGCTTCCACGACCGGAATCACCCGGTCCAGCTCTTCCTGTTCACTGACCGGCGTTGACCCCGGGCGGGTCGATTCCCCTCCTACGTCGATGATCTCGGCGCCTTCATCCAGCATCTGCTGGGCTCGCCGTCGGGCCAGGTCCAGCGACAGCTGGCCCGCCTGATAGTAACTTCCACCATCAGAGAAAGAGTCCGGCGTGGTATTGAGAACCCCCATCAGACAGGGTCGGGATAGGTCCAGACTGTGGGCGCCAAAACGCATGGGCGGTGATTCCAACTGGTTGGGCGATATTGGGTGTTGAGCGGGCGGGGAAAAACAAATCCCCGGCGCAATGGCCGGGGATTATAACAGACTGATGACTCAATGCCGCCGGGAGCGGTCAGTGGTCTTCGGCGGGACCACCGATGGGCTTGTCTTTGCCTTCACCCTCGGCGCCTTTGCCGTCTGACTTGCCATCGGCTTCGCCACCCTTGCCTTTGAGGTGGCCATTGAAATCGTCGTCGTGCCAGTCGCGCGGCGGACGCACCTTGCGGCGAGCCATCAGGTCGTCGACCTGCTCGGAGTCGATGGTCTCATACTCCATCAGCGCGTCTTTCATCGCCTCCAGGATATCCCGGTTGTCATGCAGAATCTGCTCGGCGCGCTTGTAGCACTCATCAATGATTCGGCGGACTTCCTGGTCAATCATCTTGGAGGTTTCGCCGGAGTAGTTGGCCGAGCCGGTGCCCGGCATCATGCCTTCGTCCTCACCGTAGTGCAGAGGACCGAGCTTTTCCGACAGACCCCACTTGGTCACCATATTGCGTGCCAGCTCGGTGGCCCGCTCAATATCGTTGGACGCGCCGGTGGTGATGCCTTCGGCGCCCAGAGTCATATCTTCGGCAATCCGGCCACCAAACAGGGTGCAGATGCTGGACTCAATGGCCCGGCGGCTCATGCTGTACTTGTCGCCCTCGGGCAGGAACTGGGTGACACCCAGGGCCCGGCCACGGGGAATGATGGTCACTTTGTGGATGGGATCGTGCTCGGGCACGATCTTGCCCACAATGGCATGGCCCGCTTCGTGGTAGGCGGTGTTTTCCTTTTCTTTCTCGCTCATCACCATGGAGCGACGCTCGGCGCCCATCATGATCTTGTCACGCGCTTTCTCAAACTCCTCCATGGTCACCAGGCGCTTATTGCCACGGGCCGCGAACAGGGCCGCCTCGTTCACCAGGTTGGCCAGGTCCGCACCGGAGAAACCGGGGGTGCCTCGGGCGATCACATTGGCCTCGACACGCTCATCGATGGGGACTTTGCGCATATGCACTTTCAGGATCTGCTCGCGGCCGCGGATATCCGGCAGGCCGACGACCACCTGGCGGTCGAAACGGCCCGGGCGCAGCAGGGCTTTGTCGAGCACGTCCGGACGGTTGGTGGCGGCGATGACGATCACGCCTTCATTGCCTTCAAAACCGTCCATTTCCACCAGCAACTGGTTCAGAGTCTGTTCGCGCTCGTCGTGACCGCCGCCGTGGCCACCGCCACGATGACGACCAACGGCATCAATCTCATCAATAAAGATGATGCAGGGCGCCTGCTTCTTGGCCTGGTCGAACATGTCGCGGACCCGAGACGCACCCACACCGACGAACATTTCGACGAAATCCGAACCGGAAATCGAGAAGAAAGGCACTTTTGCCTCACCGGCAATGGCCTTGGCCAGCAGCGTCTTACCGGTACCGGGCGGGCCCGCCATCAGTACACCCCGGGGGATCTGGCCACCCAGGCGCTGGAATTTGGAGGGATCGCGCAGGTATTCCACCAGCTCGCTGACTTCTTCTTTGGCTTCATCCACCCCGGCCACATCGGAAAAGGTGGTTTTGACCTGGTCTTCGCCGAGCAGCTTGGCTTTGCTCTTGCCAAAGCTCATGGGGCCGCCTTTGCCGCCCCCCATGCCCCCTTGCATCTGGCGCATGAAGAACAGGAATACGGCAATGATGATCAGAATCGGGAAACTGGCCACTAACAGCTGATGCCACAGGCTGGGGCGCTCCGGCTCCTTGTTACGCACCGTCACGTTGGAGTTCAGCAGGTCGTCCATCAGTTTGGGGTCGCCAATCTGGGGCAGCGTGGTCTGGAAGGTGCTGCCGTCAGAATAGGTGCCCTGGACCTTCAGGCCCTGCAGGGTGACTTCCCGGACCTGCTCGCTCTTGACCGAGCGCACGAAGTCCGAGTAGCTGAGGGTCTCGCTACTGGCGGGCTGATTGAATCCCTGGAACACCGTGAACAGCACGGCGGCGATGATCAGCCACAGGATGAGATTTTTGGTCATGTCGTTCAAGGAGATACCCTCGTTTTGTACAACAAATCAGTGACAGTATAGAGCCCATAAGCGCATCAATACCAATAAACGCACCCTATGAGGCAATAGATCAGCCGGGGCCTCAACCTTTGAAGCCCCGGGCGACCAGATACACCTCCCGGGAGCGGGCCCGGGAGGCGTCGGGTTTGCGCACTGCCACCTTGGTAAAGGCGTCGCGCGTGTCCTGCAGCAGGGGGTCAAAGCCCTCGCCGTGGAACACTTTGGCAACAAAATGCCCGCCAGGTTTCAACACCTGCCGGGCCATATCCAGTGCCAGCTCCACCAGATAGATGGCGGCGGGCTGGTCAACGGCATTCATACCACTCATGTTGGGGGCCATATCGGAGATTACAAGGTCCGCCTTCTGCCCACCGAGCGCGGCCAGCAGCTGCTCCAGCACCGCTTCCTCGGTAAAGTCACCCTGGATAAACTCGACCCCGGCAATGCTGTCCATGGGCAGAATGTCCGACGCCAGCACCATGCCCTTGTCGCCCACCCGATCGGCGGCCACCTGAGACCAACCACCCGGCGCCGACCCCAGGTCGACCACGCTCATCCCGGGCTTGAACAGTTTGTCCTTCTTGTCTAGCTCGATCAGCTTATAGCTGGCGCGGGAGCGATAGCCGTCCTTCTGGGACTGTTTGACGTAAGGGTCGCTGAAGTGCTCGTCCAGCCAACGGTTGCTGCTTTTGGATCTGGCCATGATGATTCCGGGAGAGATGCGTTACAATGAGAGGCTTTTTCACCCAAACGATTTGAAGGTATTGTCATGCCGCTAAGCGCCGACCGCAAGAAACAATTCCGTGCCCTGGGGCACAACCTGAAGCCAATTGTCACCCTGGGCGACAACGGCCTGAGCGACGGGGTCCGCGCCGAGCTGAACCGGGCGTTGGATGATCATGAGCTGATCAAGGTCAAGATTGCCGTGGCCGAGCGGGACGACCGCAAGCTGCTGCTTGATGAGCTGGCGGCCATGCCCGGTGTGGAGCTGGTTCAGCAGGTGGGCAAGATGGCGCTGCTGTACCGGGCGAATCCGAAGCCGAATCCGAAATTGTCGAATTTGTTGCGGTGAGTTCACGGCGTCGGGGTTGGGTTACGGCGGATGCGGCCTTTGGCCTTATCCGCCCTACGCAACCTTCGGAGCGACCCGAAATTACCAAAACTTAAATATGCTCCACCTTGTCGATTTCGTACTCGACTTCACCGCCGGGGGTTTTCACCTCGACCACATCCCCCTCTTCCTTGCCGATCAAGGCCCGGGCGATGGGTGAATTGACGGAAATCTTGTTGGCTTTCACATCCGCCTCGTCATCGCCCACGATTCGATAGGTTACTTCCTGCTCGGTCTCGCAGTTGATGATGGTCACAGTCGTGCCGAAAATCACCTTGCCGCTGGGCGGAATCGTCTTGACGTCAATGACCTGGGCATTGGCCAACTTGCCTTCGATTTCCTGAATCCGGCCTTCGCAGAAGCTCTGCTGCTCCCGCGCGGCGTGGTACTCGGCGTTCTCTTTCAGGTCACCATGCTCGCGCGCCTCGGCAATCGCCTGGCTGATGCGCGGGCGCTGGACTTTCTTCAGGTCGTGTAACTCTTCGCGCAGAGCTTCTGCGCCTTCCACTGTCATGGGTACCTTGCTCATGCACCGATCCTCCCGTGCAGCTCCTGCAGGCGCCGCACTTGTGTAAATTGACCAAACCGCAGTGCCATACACACCGCCTCGCCAGCGGCCAGAGTGGTGGTGTAGTACACCCGATGATTTTCCGCACTGCGACGAATCGAGGCCGAGTCGCGGGTCGCCTGCCGCCCTTCAGTGGTGTTCACAATCAGGTTGATCTGACTGTTCTTGATCATGTCCACAATATGCGGGCGACCCTCGGCCACTTTGTTGACAACGTCCACTTCGAGCCCGGCCTCCTTTAATACCGCAGCCGTGCCACGAGTGGCCACCAGTTTGAAACCGAGACTGTTCAGCTCCTTACCGACCACGACCACACCGGGCTTGTCGACATCGCGTACGCTGATGAACGCCGTGCCCGTGGTGGGCAGCTTGCTGCCAGCGCCGAGCTGAGCCTTGGCAAAGGCCTCACCGAAGGTGTCACCCACCCCCATCACTTCACCGGTGGATTTCATTTCCGGCCCCAGGATCGGGTCTACCGCCGGGAATTTGTTGAACGGGAACACCGCTTCTTTCACGCTGTAGTAATCCGGCACGATTTCCTGGGTGAAACCCTGCTCTTTCAGGCTGATGCCAGCCTGACAGCGCGCCGCCACCTTGGCCAGGGACACGCCAATGCACTTGGACACAAACGGCACGGTGCGCGAGGCCCGCGGGTTCACCTCGATCACATAAATTTCGCCGTCCTGATAGGCCAACTGGGTGTTCATCAGACCCACGACACCCAGCTCCAACGCCATGGCCTTGATCTGCTCACGCATCAGGTTCTGTACGTCTTTCGGCAGCGAGTAAGGCGGCAAGGAGCAGGCCGAATCACCGGAGTGAACGCCACACTGCTCGATGTGCTGCATGATCCCGCCGATGACCACCTGCTCACCATCGCAGACCGCATCCACATCCACTTCAATCGCGGCACTCAGGAAGTGATCCAGCAGTACCGGCGCATCTTCGGAAACCTCTACCGCGGTATTCATGTAGCCGCGTAGCTCATCTTCCTTATAGACGATTTCCATCGCCCGTCCACCGAGCACGTAAGAGGGACGCACCACCAATGGGTAGCCCACTTCTTTGGCGGCCTGTAGCGCCTCTTCAAACGAACGCACAATGGCGTTGGGCGGCTGCTTGAGGCCCAGCTTGTTGATCATCTGCTGGAAGCGCTCACGGTCCTCGGCGCGGTCAATCGCATCCGGGGTGGTACCGATGATCGGCACACCTTCGGCTTCCAGGGCGCGGGCAAGTTTCAGCGGCGTCTGGCCACCGAACTGCACAATCACACCCTTGGGTTTTTCTTTGTGCACGATTTCCAGCACATCTTCCAGGGTCACCGGCTCGAAGAACAGGCGATCGGAGGTGTCATAATCGGTGGACACGGTTTCCGGGTTACAGTTGACCATGATGGTCTCGTAGCCCTCATCGCGCATGGCGAAGGCGGCATGCACACAGCAGTAATCGAATTCGATGCCCTGGCCGATACGGTTGGGGCCGCCACCGATCACCAGAATCTTGTCCTTGTCGCTCGGGTTGGCCTCGCACTCTTCTTCGTACGTGGAGTACATGTAAGCGGTGGAGGTGGCGAACTCGGCGGCACAGGTATCCACACGCTTGAACGCCGGGCGGATGTTCAACTGGTGACGATGCTGACGCACCGCCTGCTCGCTGGTGCCGAGCAGCTTGGCCAGTCGCTTGTCCGAGAACCCTTTGCGCTTGAGGCGGAACAGCAGCTCGGCGTTCAGGTCCTGTACGGTTTTACCGTCCAGCGCCTGTTCACTGTCGATCAGGTCTTTCACCTGGACCAGGAACCAGGGATCAATTTTCGACGCCTCGAAGGCTTCCTCGACACTCATTCCCAGACGGAAGGCATCGCCGAGATACCAGATGCGTTCGGCCCCGGGGGTGTTCAGCTCACGACGCAGACGCGCCGGGGTATCGTTATCCTTCAGGTCCACCTTGGATTCGAAGCCGGCCGAGCCCACTTCCAGACCGCGCAGGGCTTTCTGCAGGGATTCCTGGAAGGTCCGGCCAATGGCCATCACCTCCCCCACGGATTTCATCTGGGTAGTCAGACGGGCATCGGCGTCTCCGAACTTCTCAAAGGTAAAACGCGGAATTTTGGTGACCACGTAATCGATGGTCGGCTCGAACGAGGCCGGAGTAGCACCGCCGGTAATTTCATTCTGCAGTTCATCCAGGGTGTAACCCACCGCCAGCTTCGCCGCGATCTTGGCGATCGGAAAACCGGTCGCCTTGGAGGCCAGCGCGGAAGATCGGGATACCCGGGGGTTCATCTCGATCACCACCATCCGGCCATCGTCCGGATTGACCGCGAACTGCACATTGGAGCCGCCGGTTTCTACCCCGATCTCACGCAACACCGCCAGGGAGGCGTTACGCATGATCTGATATTCCTTGTCGGTCAGGGTCTGAGCCGGGGCCACGGTGATGGAGTCACCGGTGTGCACACCCATGGGGTCAAAGTTTTCGATGGAACAGACAATGATGCAGTTGTCGCTTTTGTCCCGAACCACCTCCATCTCGTACTCTTTCCAGCCGAGCAGGGATTCATCGATCAGCAGCTCATTGACCGGCGAGAGGTCCAGGCCGCGAGTACAGATTTCCTCAAACTCTTCCCAGTTGTACGCGATACCACCACCGGAGCCACCCATGGTGAAAGACGGACGGATGATGCAGGGGAAACCGAACTCTTTGGGCACTTCCAGGGCTTCATCCATGGAGTGGACGATCTTGGCGCGGGCGCACTCCAGACCGATGCGCTTCATGGCCTGATCAAACAGATCCCGGTCTTCCGCCATGTTGATGGCGTCTTCGTTGGCGCCGATCAGCTCGACGCCGTACTTTTCCAGCACGCCGTGCTTGGCCAGATCCAGGGCACAGTTGAGCGCGGTCTGGCCACCCATGGTGGGCAGCACCACATCCGGCTTTTCTTTCTCGATGATCTGTTCCACCGTGCGCCATTCGATGGGCTCGATGTAAGTGGCATCCGCCATGGCCGGGTCGGTCATGATGGTGGCCGGGTTGGAGTTCACCAGGATGACGCGGAAGCCTTCTTCCTTCAGCGCCTTGCACGCCTGGGCACCGGAATAGTCGAACTCGCAGGC
>NZ_DFTP01000077.1:5671-6008 GCF_002381585.1 Marinimicrobium sp. UBA4209 | reverse complement strand
TCAAACTCACAGGCCTGGCCGATGACGATCGGGCCCGCGCCCAGGATCAGAATGCTGTTGATGTCGGTACGTTTTGGCATGATCTTCTCGCTCTGCGAAATCGGTTGAAGGGTGACGTTGCGCGGAGGCCGCCCGCAGGCGGCAACCCATCAACGTTTCGCGTCTTTCATCAAATCAATAAAGTGGTCGAACAGGCCGTCGGCGTCGTGCGGACCGGGACTGGCTTCCGGATGCCCCTGAAAGCTGAAGGCGGGCTTGTCCGTGCGGTGAATGCCCTGTAGGGAGCCGTCGAACAGTGACCGGTGAGTGGCCTTCAGATTGTCCGGCAGGCTCGCCT
>NZ_DFTP01000077.1:5365-5551 GCF_002381585.1 Marinimicrobium sp. UBA4209 | reverse complement strand
CCAGGTCCTGCACCGGGTGGTTGCCGCCGTGGTGACCGAACTTCATCTTCAGGGTTTTGGCGCCAGAGGCCAGGGCCAGCAACTGGTGCCCCAGGCAGATACCAAAGACCGGCAGGCCGGTTTCAACAATCTCTTTAATCGCTTCGATGGCGTAGGTGCAGGGCTCCGGGTCGCCGGGGCCGTTGG
>NZ_DFTP01000077.1:0-5237 GCF_002381585.1 Marinimicrobium sp. UBA4209 | reverse complement strand
ATCGCCAGCACCTCGGCGGCGGGTGTTTCAGCCGGCACCACGGTGAGGTCACAGCCGCGATCCACCAGCATACGCAGAATATTGCGCTTGACCCCGTAATCATAGGCCACCACTTTATAGGGCCGTTCACCCTCGGGGACCTGATGCCCTTTGCCCAAGGACCAGGTGCCCTCGCTCCAGGTATAAGGTTCCTTCACGCTGACCACCTTGGCCAGATCCATACCTTTCAGGCCGGCAAACCCCTTGGCTTCCGCCAGCGCCTTGTCCTCGTCGATTTCGCCCGCCATGATGCAGCCGTTCTGGGCGCCCTTGTCGCGCAGCAGCCGGGTCAGGCGACGGGTATCGATATCGGCGATGCCGATGATGTTCTGGGCTTTCAGGTACTCGGGCAGGGACTGCTCGGAGCGGAAGTTGCTGGCCAGGAAGGGGAGATCCCGAATCACCAGACCGGCGGCCCAGCTTCGATCGCACTCGGCGTCCTCGGCATTGACGCCGGTGTTGCCGATATGGGGGTAGGTCAGCGTCACGATCTGACGGGCGTAGGAGGGATCGGTCAGAATTTCCTGATAGCCGGTCATGGAGGTATTGAACACCACCTCGCCCACCGACAGGCCCTCGGCACCAATGGCGGTACCGCGAAAAATACTGCCGTCTTCAAGTACAAGCACAGCGGGTGTGGATGCCCCAGTAGTCAAGTCAACCTCCTCAAGCATGATGGCGTGCCGTCATGTAACCGGACTTTTCACAGGCTCAGCGAGGCAGCCGCACGACCCGAGGGGTGCGAAGATCAGCGAATGCTAGACGGACTGCGCGCGAGTGAAAGCCCGGTCACGGGGTGCAAAAAAGCGAGATGAAACACCAGCCTCATCTCGCTTCATACAATCCTGCTGACCGGCATTTGGGCCAAGTGTAATTTCGCCGGCAATTTTACGCGAGGCGGCGGGTGCTGTCCAATGAAAATGTCCGATTCGCGCCTACGACCGCCCGTCACCCCGATACAACCTCCCGGCAGCTCTAAGCCACCAAAAGAAGATTAATGTGCCAGAATACTTGTCGGCGTGCACCTTGCTGGGGCACTATGGGCTCATTGTCAGCTCCGAGCCACGACGCACAATTGGCCAATACGAGACCGTCATGCTTTATCGGCTACGCAACGATTTTCATCTCTCGGTCATCACCCTGATGAACGCCTGTGCGATCGTTGGCATCACACCCTTTGCCATCTGGCGGTTTCTGCGCGGAGAGTACTGGATTGGCCTGATCGATCTGGGCATTCTCGGAGCCATTGTCGGCGCCACACTATACATACGCCTGGCGCACGCACAAAACGGCCTGCACCGGACTCTTTCTCGCCCTGTTGCCCTGCACCGGGGGCGCCATCGCCATATCCCTGACGGCCGGCGAAGTGGGGCTGTTCTGGCTGTACCCGGCATTGATCTGCAGCTTCATGCTCACCCGCCCGTTGATTGCCGCGCTTCTGCCTCTCGGAGCCCTGACATTGCTGATCCTCGAGGGCAGCGCCTTCAGCTCCAGTCAGCAGATGTGGTCCTTTTCGGTCACTTTGGTGGTGGTGTGCGCTTGCACCTATGTTTTTGCCCGTCGAAGCGAGCACCAGCACAACCGCCTGAAGCATCTGGCACTACTCGACCCGCTCACGGGGGCCAGCAACCGCCGTGCCCTGGATGAAGCGCTGGCCCGGGCCGCGTCCGAACACGAGCGCCAAGGCACCGAGTACGGTCTGGTGCTGGCCGATCTGGATCACTTCAAGCGGGTCAACGATACCCACGGTCACCACACCGGAGATCGCATTCTGGTGGATTTCGTCGGCGTCCTGGCCCTCAATACCCGGCGTTCGGACCAGCTGTTCCGCTTTGGTGGCGAAGAGTTTGTGATTCTGATGTCCGGGGCCACACCGAATGGGCTTCAAGCGGCCGTCGAGCATGTCCAGTCGGTGCTGCGCAAAACCCTCACCAGTCCATCCGGCCCCGTAACCGCCTCGTTTGGCACGGCCATTCTGCAGCGCGGAGAAAGCGTTGACCGTTGGTTTGAACGCGCCGACGAGGCGCTCTATCAGGCCAAAAAACAGGGGCGGGATTGCATTGTGGCAGGCGAGTCAAGTCCCACATCAGAACAAGCCCATACCGAAAATAAAACCTGACTTGACAGGGCAACGGGCAGGCCGGAAGATGCCGCGCTCCGTCTCTATTCCAAAGGAACTACCATGATTCTCGCCCTGACCGCCGTCGTTGTCGGCCTGATTATTCTGGTATGGAGCGCCGACCGGTTTGTGGATGGCGCGGTCTCCACCGCCAGCCACCTGGGAATGCCACCGCTGCTGATCGGCATGGTAATCATCGGCTTTGGCACCTCCGCTCCGGAAATGGTGGTCTCGGCGTTGGCGGCGAGTCAGGGTAGTCCGGGGCTTGCCCTGGGTAATGCCTACGGCTCCAACATCACCAATATCGCCCTGATTCTAGGCTTGACCGCGGTGATCAGCCCCATCGCTGTTCACTCCCAGATCCTGCGCAAAGAATTGCCCATCCTCACACTGATTACCGCTTTCAGCGCATGGTTGGTGTGGGATCTCCACATTGGTCGGCTGGATGCCAGCCTTCTACTGTTGGTATTTGCCGCCACCATGGGCTGGAGCATCTGGCAGGGTATGCGCGGCAAAGGCGATATGCTCGGTGGCGAAGTGGACGCGGAGCTTCAGGCTCACCCTATGCCCCTGCCCCGCTCGTTGATGTGGCTGTTTATAGGCCTGGTGTTGCTGGTGGCCAGCTCCCGCTTGCTGGTCTGGGGTGCCGTCGATATTGCCCAGGCATTGGGTGTGAGTGATGTGATCATCGGTTTGACGATTGTGGCCATCGGCACATCGCTGCCCGAGCTGGCCTCATCTCTGGTTGCGGTGCGCAAGGGCGAGCACGACCTGGCGCTGGGCAATGTGATTGGCTCCAACCTGTTCAACACTCTGGCGGTGGTGGGTATTGCTGGAGCCATTCATCCCATGGTGGTCGATCCGGAAGTGCTGAGCCGCGATGTCCTTGTCATGTCCGTTCTGACATTGTCCCTGTTCGTATTCGGCTATGGCTTCCGCCGTCAAGGACGTATCAATCGGATCGAAGGCGGGTTGCTGTTGCTTTGCTACGTGGGTTATACCGGCTACTTGGTTCAGACCATGTTCGCCAGTTGAAGCAGCAACCTGACCAGCAGCACCACGTTGGCCAGCAGAGCAATCAGATAAAAATAGCTGCGCGGGCTGGGATTGCGTTCGGTCGCCAGCCCGTAGTAGAGCACCATGTGGGCAATCCGCGCCAATGCGTAGACCCACACCGTCACGGCCAGCCAGGTTGAGCTCAGACCGACAAACAGAGCCAGAAATACCGTTCCGAAAAACAAGGGCAGGTTTTCCAGGGAATTCATGAAGGTGCGGTGGGCACGGAATACAAAAGACTGATGCGAGAGCGACTCATCGATTTTCCCCGGCACCGCGCCGGGCTGTCGTGCCTTGCTGTAGCTCGCCACCAACATCTGGACCAGCAGTGTGATCAACACCACCGCAAGTCCCGCATACGCCAACTGGTAATCTTCACCCATTACGCTATCCTCTGGTTAGTTTGATGGTAAGCTCAACACACAGGTATACAGTGGCTTCTCGGCACCTACTCCGGTGGTCCGGGTAGCTGCTCCACGTGAACGTGCATTCGCGTGGGGTACAGCGCCGGGCCGAACTGGCTGAAAATCGCCACATCCGCCGCATCCCGACCATAGGCCACCGTGACCCGACCACCCCGAGGCTCGCTCTGGGTCGGGTCAAAGGTGTACCAACGCCCGCCCACGTAGGCCTCGAACCAAGCGTGGAAATCCATGGGCTCGAGTTTATGCAGGTAACCCACCACCATGCGCGCCGGAATGCACAGGCCACGACACAGGGCGATGCCCAGGTGCGCGAAGTCCCGACACACCCCCTCGCTCATCTGGTTGAAGTCCGCAGCGGAGAGCTGAAAGTGCGGCGCGGCCTCGTTATAAATGAACTGGTCGCGAATCCACTGCTCGATACGCGCCACCTGATCGTACCCGGGAATCGCATCGCCAACGATCTCCCGCCCCATCAGGATGAACTGATCCGATTCGCAGTAGCGACTGGGCAATAAGTAGGTCAGCACTTCATTAGGCAGATTCTGCACTTCCACAAAGGGCGCGCCGGGGGCGACATCGATGGTGTCGTCGGCCAGAACGTCCGCCGAGGTACGAATGACAAATTTACCGGGCGGCGAAATCAGTCGCTGGCAGAGATTGCCGTAGGGGTCGGTGTATTCTTCCACCGGCACACTGGGAATCAGCGTGTAGGATTCGCGGGCGACCCACTGGCGTCGGCCGCTGCGCGGGCGCAGCATCAGGATAAACGGTGCGGGCTCACTTTCATCGAACTGGATTTCACAACCGGCTCGCAGCCACATGGGGGAACTCCCTGGTTTGAGGGTTTGGGGTCAACGTGCGGACATTGCACCCTCAGGGTGTCGTCCGGTAGTGACCATCCTCCCACTCTAACTCAATTTCCGCCAGTAGTGGCTTATGATCCGACAATCCGGACCAGGGTTTGCGGGGTAACACCACCGGCGCATGCCCTCGCGCGGAGCGCACATAGATTCGGTCCAGGCGCAGCACCGGCCAGGCGGCCGGGAAGGAGCGGGCCGGCCGACCGTACTCATGGGTGAACACCTCGCGCAGCCCGGCCTGCTCGGCCAGCAGGCGCTGCGCGCGGCCGCGCCAATCGTTGAAATCTCCCGCGACCACCACCGGCTCATCTTCCGGTATGCGGTTGACCAGTTCACACAGCCGACGCAACTGACGCTGGCGATGGTGCTCGCGAAGGTTCAGGTGCACACAGATGGCGTGCAAGGGTTTGGGCTCGGAAACCAGATCCAGCGTGCAGTGCAGAATGCCGCGCTGCTCGAACCGGTTCAGGGAAATATCGTGATTATCCCACTGGGTGATGGGGTACTTGCTGAGCAGCGCATTGCCGTGGTGCCCCTTGGGGTAGACGGCGTTGCGCCCGTAGGCGAAGTCCTGCCAGATGGTATCGGCCAGAAATTCGTACTGCGCCGCGTCGGGCCAGCGATGCCCCAGGCGGCGCGACCAGCCTTCATGGGCCCCGAGAACTTCCTGCAGAAAAACGATATCCGCGCCCACCGAGCGCACGGCCTCGCGCAGCTCCGGCAGAATGAACCGCCGGT
>NZ_DFTP01000096.1:983-4150 GCF_002381585.1 Marinimicrobium sp. UBA4209 | reverse complement strand
TCACCACCACCGTGCGGGTGATCTACCGGGTTCATGGCGACACCGCGCACCGTAGGACGAACACCGCGCCACCGTTTGGCACCGGCCTTACCGAGTGACCGCAAGCTGTGCTCGCTGTTGGACACTTCGCCCAAGGTCGCCCGGCAGTTAACCAGTACACGGCGGGTTTCACCGCTACGCAAACGCAAGGTCGCGTAAGTACCGTCGCGAGACACCAATTGGCACGACGCACCAGCAGAACGAGCCAGCTGGGCACCTTTCTCGGGCTTCAACTCGACGCAGTGAACTGTGCTACCGAGGGGGATATTCCGCAGCGGCAACGCATTACCCACTTTAATCGCCGCCGCATCACCTGATTCGATCTTGTCACCAGCCTTGAGGCTCTTGGGTGCGATAATGTAACGGCGCTCACCGTCGGCATAACAAACCAGCGCGATGTAGGCTGTGCGGTTCGGATCATACTCCAGGCGCTCTACTGTGGCCGGTATACCGTCTTTATTACGACGGAAATCGATCACACGGTAGTGCTGCTTGTGGCCGCCGCCTACGTGACGGGTTGTGATACGACCAGCGTTGTTACGTCCACCGCTTTTGGATTTCTTCTCCAGCAGCGGCGCGTAAGGAGCACCCTTGTGCAAATCCGGATTGACGACACTTACTACAAAGCGGCGACCGGGCGAGGTTGGTTTACGTTTTACAATAGGCATTGCAACAATCCTCTTACTCAGCTACCGCAAAGTCGATATCCTGACCTTGCTCAAGACGAACGTAGGCCTTCTTCCAGTCACTGCGCTTACCGATACCAAAGCGGGTGCGACGGGTCTTGCCCTTCACGTTAAGCACGCGAACACTTTCAACTTTGACATCAAACAGCGCCTGTACGGCCGCTTTGATTTCGAGCTTGCTGGCATCAGTGGCTACTTTGAAAACAACCTGGTTGCCGTTCTCGCCCGCCATGGCGGACTTCTCGGACACTACCGGACCCAACAAGATTTTATAGATGCGTTCTTGGTTCATCCCAGGATCTCCTCGAACTTTTTCAGAGCCGGAACGGTGACCACAACCTTTTCGAAGCCGATCAAGGCAACCGGATCAACACCCTGAACGTCGCGAACATCAACCTTATGCAGGTTGCGAGACGCCAGGTAAAGATTTTCGTTCACATCCTCAGTCACAATCAGCGCTTCTGACAGATCGTACTGAGCCAGCTTTTGTACCAGGCTTTTGGTCCTGGGTGCGTCGACGGAAAATTCTTCCACCACGACCAGACGCTCCTGGCGATTCAGCTCAGACAGAATGCAGCGCAGTGCTGCACGGTACATCTTTTTGTTGAGCTTCTGCTCGAAGTTGCGGGGCTTGGCAGCAAATGCCTTACCACCGGAGCGCCAGATCGGACTGCGGATGGTACCCGCACGCGCACGACCGGTGCCCTTCTGACGCCACGGCTTCTTACCGCCGCCAGATACTTCAGAGCGAGTTTTCTGAGCCTTGGTGCCCTGACGGCCGCCCGCCAGGTAGGCGACTACCGCCTGATGCACCAGGTCTTGATTAAATTCTTTGCCAAACGCCACCTCAGATACGTTGAGCGTATCTTTGGCACCATCGGGCTTTACAATATTCAATTCCATGGTCGTTTCCCCTCGGACAATTAACCGTTACTGCGCGCTTTAACTGCGGGACGAACAATGACGTCACCACCGGGAGCTCCCGGAATGGCGCCTTTGACCAACAGCAGATTACGCTCAGCGTCGACGCGGACCACTTCCAGGTTCTGAACAGTTACCTGTTCGGCACCCATGTGACCTGACATCTTCTTGCCCTTAAAGACGCGACCCGGTGTCTGACATTGTCCGATGGAACCGGGGGCACGGTGAGAAAGGGAGTTACCGTGGGTAGCGTCCTGCGTGGCGAAATTCCAACGCTTGACGGTACCGGCAAAGCCCTTACCTTTGGAAGAACCGGTGACATCGATCTTTTGGCCAGCCTCAAAGGCGTCAACCGTAATCTCTGCACCAACTTCGAAGGATTCTTGAGTATCGTTACGCAATTCCCACAAACCACGTCCGGCTTCGGCATTCGCCTTGGCGTAGTGGCCCGCTGCGGGCTTGGTAACACGTGAGGCGCGACGAGACCCTACGGTAACCTGCACTGCAGAGTATCCGTCGGTTTCTACATTCTTCACCTGGGTGACGCGATTGGGAGCAACCTCAATCACGGAAACAGGAATGGAAACACCATCATCGGTAAATATGCGAGTCATGCCGCTCTTGCGGCCGACAATACCAATCGTCATGTTGCTAACCTCTCAGTGTACGGGGCTTTTACCCGCTATGGCCGCCCATTTCAGAGCGTTACACAAACCCGGCCGAAACCGGGATTAACATTTACTTTGTATTAGTTAAGACTGATCTGAACCTCTACACCTGCAGCCAAATCGAGCTTCATCAGGGCATCAACGGTTTTTTCAGTGGGCTCAACAATGTCCAGCAAACGCTTGTGTGTACGAATCTCGTACTGATCACGCGCGTCCTTGTTGACGTGCGGGGAGATCAATACAGTGAAGCGCTCTTTGCGAGTCGGCAGCGGAATCGGGCCACGGACTTGTGCGCCTGTGCGCTTTGCTGTCTCAACAATTTCCTGGGTAGAGGCATCGATGAGCTTATGATCAAAGGCCTTCAGGCGAATCCGAATGCGTTGATTCTGCATGTGAACCAAACTCCAGTAATAAACTTTAAAGAACTATCCAAATTGGCGATGGCGTCCGAGCTGAGCTCGTTGATACCCTGCAAAATGGAGGCGCAATTCTAATGGCGGGACAGCCCCCTGTCAAGGGATATGCCAGGATATTCCCGGAATTCCGGAAAACGCACCATTATTTTTTAAAATCAAAGACTTATATCTCCAACAGAACATCTAAAATCGCTCAGGAGACAAAAAAAGGCCCCCGCAGGGGCCTTTTTCAGAGCCTGTATCGCTTACTCGATGATCTTAGCGACCACGCCAGCGCCTACAGTACGGCCGCCTTCACGAACCGCAAAGCGCAGACCTTCTTCCATCGCTACCGGGTGAATCAGAGTCACGTTCATCTTCACGTTGTCGCCCGGCATAACCATCTCAACGCCTTCCGGCAGCTCACAAGCGCCAGTCACGTCAGTGGTACGGAAGTA
>NZ_DFTP01000096.1:377-775 GCF_002381585.1 Marinimicrobium sp. UBA4209 | reverse complement strand
ACCTGACCACGCTCAACTTCGTCACGCTTGGTACCGCGCAGCAGAACACCAACGTTCTCACCGGCACGACCTTCGTCCAGCATCTTGCGGAACATCTCAACACCGGTACATACGGTCTTGGTGGTGTCCTTCAGGCCGACGATTTCCAGCTCCTCGCCCACCTTCACGATGCCGCGCTCTACACGACCGGTTACTACGGTACCGCGACCAGAGATAGAGAAAACGTCTTCTACCGGCATCAGGAACGGCTGATCGATGGCACGCTCGGGCTCCGGAATGTACTCATCCAGAGTCTCCACCAGCTTCTTGACGGCGGTAGTGCCCAGCTCGTGCTCGTCTTCACCGTTCAGAGCCATCAGGGCGGAACCGGCGATGATCGGCGTGTCGTCACCCGGGAA
>NZ_DFTP01000096.1:0-195 GCF_002381585.1 Marinimicrobium sp. UBA4209 | reverse complement strand
CAGGATGTGCTCGCGAGTCTGGGGCATCGGGCCGTCAGTGGCACCACACACCAGGATCGCACCGTCCATCTGAGCCGCACCGGTGATCATGTTCTTCACATAGTCGGCGTGGCCCGGGCAGTCTACGTGCGCGTAGTGACGGGTCGGTGAATCGTACTCTACGTGAGAGGTCGCAATGGTGATACCACGCTCACG
>NZ_DFTP01000079.1:18773-22501 GCF_002381585.1 Marinimicrobium sp. UBA4209 | reverse complement strand
GTAGGGCGGATAAGGCCGAAGGCCGCATCCGCCGTTACCCAAGCTTAATTCAACTCCGCCACTACGTTATAAATTCCTTTGGTCAATTGCCGCAACTCCTCTGGCGTGCTCACAAACGGCGGCATGATGTACACCAACTTGCCGAAGGGCCGTACCCAAATCCCTTCCTCAACAAACCGCGGTTGCACCTTCGCCATATCCACCGGCTCGTGCAACTCCACCACACCAATCGCGCCCAACACCCGCACATCGGCCACCGCCGGTAAATTCCGACACGCCCCCAGCTCCTCTTTCAACTGAGCTTCAATACGCCCAACCTGTCCCTGCCAGTCGCTGTCCAGCAACAGGTCGATGCTGGCATTGGCCACCGAACAGGCCAGCGGATTGCCCATGAAAGTGGGTCCGTGCATAAACACCCCGGCTTCGCCCCGGCAGATGCCATCGCTGACTTTATCGTTACACAGCGTGGCCGCCAGAGTCATATAACCGCCGGTGAGCCCCTTGCCCAGGCACAGAATGTCGGGGCTGATGCCGGCGTGCTCGCAGGCGAACAGCTTGCCGGTGCGACCAAAGCCGGTGGCGATTTCATCGGCAATCAAAAGCACATCGTGTTCATCACACAGTTCGCGCACCCGGCGCAGGTAGTCGGGGGAATAAAAGCGCATGCCGCCCGCGCCCTGCACGATGGGCTCGAGAATGACTGCTGCGAGCTCGTCTTTGTGCGTCACCAGCAGGGCTTCAAAGTCCGCAATATGGCGCTCGTCCCAGAGTTCATCAATGTCGCACTCTGGCTGGGGGGCAAACAGTTGTTGTGCCAGGGTGTGACTGAATAGCTGGTGCATGCCGGTCACCGGGTCACATACCGACATGGCGCCGAAGGTGTCGCCGTGGTAACCGCGCCGCAGAGCCAGAAAACGGTGCTTGTCCGGGCGTCCCTGGGATTGCCAGAACTGCATGGCCATTTTCAGAGAGACTTCCACCGAAACCGAGCCGGAGTCGGCCAGGAACACTTTGTTCAGGCCTTCCGGGGTCAACTCCACCAGTCGTTTGGCCAGGGTGACGCCGGGCTCGTGGGTCAGACCGCCGAACATCACGTGCGCCATCTGCTCCAGCTGTTCCTGAATGGCCTGATTCAGGCGCGGGTGGTTGTAGCCGTGAAGCTGACACCACCAGGAGGACATGCCGTCCACCAGCTTTCGGCCGTCGGACAGGTGCAGGTATACGCCCTCGGCCCGTTGCACAGGGAACACAGGAGTCGGGTTCAGAAACGAGGAGTAGGGATGCCAGACGTGCTGACGGTCGATCTCCAGAATCTGTTCGGCGCTGAGTGGGCTGGAGAGGTTGGAACTGGAGGGATTGGAACTGGACATGCGGGCCCTTCAGAAGTTACGTGAGTGGAGTGGAAAGGCGCTCACGCTAGCAGAAAAGCCGTTAAAAATCAGCTGTCTTGAGACCATCGGGCCCGGCGCTGGCCGGGCCCGATGGCGGAATGGTGCGATCAGTAGGCGCCGCGAATGTGCTGCTGTACCTGGTCCTGATAGAACCGATACAGGTCTTCATGCAACCCGTCTTCCAGGGGCTTGAGCGCACTGACTTTGGCGTTTTCCCGCACCTGCTGAGCCGAGCTGGAACCGGGGATGATGCTGGTGACCGCGGGCTGGTCTAGAATCCAGCGCATGGCCATCTGCGCCATGGTGTAACCCTCGGGTACCATGCCTTCCAGTTCGCGCACCAGTTTGACGCCGGTTTCAAAGGGAATGCCCGCAAAGGTCTCGCCCACATTGAAGGCGTCGCCATCGCGGTTGAAGTTCCGGTGGTCGGTTTTGTCGAACTGGGTGTTCTCGGTGAACTTGCCGCTCAGCATGCCGCTAGCCAGGGGCAAGCGAACGATAATGCCGATGCCCTTGTCTTCGGCCCGGGGCAGCAGTTCGTCGAGCAGTTTCTGGCGGAAGATGTTGAAGATGACCTGCAGTGAGGTCAGGTCATCGTGCTCGGCACAGATCAGCCCCTCTTCAACGGTTTCCACGCTGGCACCGAAATAGCGGATCTGACCGTCCTGCTGCAGTCGGCGCAGCCAGTCGAAGATTTCGCCGCGGCGCATGACTTCGGTGGGCACACAGTGCAGTTGCAGCAGGTCCAGGGTGTCGGTCTTCAGTCGGTCCTGGGCGCGCTTGACCGAGTCCTGCATGTGGGTCAGGGAGTAACCGTCGGGGTAGGCGCCGTCGCCGCGGCCGTATTTGGTGGCAATGACCGGCTTGGGGTTGCGGTTGGCCAGGTGTTGGCCCAGGTAGGTTTCGCTGGCACCGCCGCCGTACACATCGGCGGTATCAAAGAAGGTGATGCCTTCGTCCAGAGCGGTCTGAAGGATGGCTTCGACGGTGTCGGCGGTGATCGGGCCGAAGTCGCCACCGAGCTGCCAGCAGCCCAGGCCCACTTCGCTCAATACCAGTTCGCTGTTGCCGAGTTTTCTCGTCTGCATAGTCGCTCCTGTGTTTGCGATACATCGTGATGGGCGGGATCGCCGCCCATAATTAGTCGTTTTGACTATTTACAGTTTAACACTCTGCTGTGGTCAGTGTGTCTTGTGGGTTGATGGGGTCTAGTGGTCCATGCGGCTAATGCTGTAACTTTCAGCCGTCACACAAGCGTCGTGGGCAAGGCGCGCGAGCGCAGGACTGGCCGTGGCCAATTCAAGCGAGCGCAACACCGCCCACGGCGCTTGTGTGGCGGCCCTTCGGGAGCTTCTGTGCTGGCGCGACTCGTCGTTGCGTTTCTTGACAAGGGAGCCACCCTTGCCTGCAAAACGCGCCTTGATTCGCGCCAGCACAGAAGCTCTGAAAGCTACAGAATTAGCCGCATGGACCACTAGTCAATCGGTCAGGCACGCCGGGTCAAACGCATAGCCGCCGTTGAGCCAGTCCAGTAATTCCCGGGCGTGAGGTTGTCCCGTCTCGGCGAAGGGTTGATAGCGGTCTTCCAGGCCGCGTCGCTCGGCGTCGGTGAGCGCATTCAGCCCTCGTTCCTGCAGCAGTGCCCGGTCGGCGATCAGGTGTCTGGCCAGCTCGGGCGGGGTGCAGGCCCGGGTCGCGCTCATGAACGCCGCCTCCGGCCGGTAGTCGCCGCCTGCCCGGTAGGCTTCCGGCAGGGAGTGTAGCGGAATCTGCGACAGGTAGGCTTGGTTCATCGGGTTTACCGCGTGGCCCGCGACCTGTCCGCTCAGTCTGGCATGGCTGGCAGGGTAGGCGTCCAGGCGCAAATAGGGGCTCAGGCTCGCACTGTCATTGACCGGGTAATTGTCCCAGAGAAAGGGGCGCCGCTGCAGGTATTGGCTGACTTGGGTGAGGTGGTCATCGGGGTAGGTCCGGGAGCAGACTTCCTGCCCGGTCCAGAACAGGTCGATCGACGGATCGAGGTTCTGCCCGAGATGCTCCCAGTAGCCGGCCGGACGCGCTCCGAAAACCTTCTCCAGAACGGGGTCAAAGCTGTAATAGGTCGGGCAGAGGATCAGATGCTCGGCGGTGCTGGCCTCGGCCGCGACATGGGCCAGGGATACCTGGCGTTCAGCCAGCTCGGGCAGGTCGCCGCGCATATCGTCGAACAACAGTCCCATCAGGTCCGGTTCGAGGCGGTTCAGCGCCTGGAGTTTCCGTGTCAGGGCCTTCCGGCTCTGCGGCCAGGGCTCCCGGTAGAGCTCCAGGGGGCTGAGTCCTACTCCAAAGCGGATACCA
>NZ_DFTP01000079.1:18294-18712 GCF_002381585.1 Marinimicrobium sp. UBA4209 | reverse complement strand
GTCCTACTCCAAAGCGGATACCCTGCGCCCGGCAGGTGTCGCGTAGCGCGCACAGGGCCCGCCATTCGTCTTCCGGCCAGGGTGTCTGCCAGTGGCGGCGCAGGTGGGGGTCCGCTTTCGGGGCATAGAGGTAAAAATCGTAACCCTGTCGGGCCAGGAAGTGGACCATGTCGGTCCGGGCCGCCCAGGACCAGGTGCGACCGAAGAAACCTTCAATGATTCCCAGCGGCGGGGTGGAGTGAACGTCAGCGGATGGGAACATGGCGCAAACTCGGCCTCGACAAATAAGCCAGCTTACCCTGTGAGACCAGCGCTGGAAAGCCGCTCAAATTGACTTTTTCACCCTAAGTGCTTATTATGCCTGCCTTTTTGAAGCACGCTCAATTTCTCGCCAGGCCAGAGGCGGCGGTGCTTTGCA
>NZ_DFTP01000079.1:17781-18251 GCF_002381585.1 Marinimicrobium sp. UBA4209 | reverse complement strand
CGCTCAATCGGCACCTTTGACACCCGGCGCAGCGGCGGTGTCATCGCTAAATACCTACGCAGTCTTTCGCGTCGGTCAACCGAAGCGGCGGTTGGGCGGGCAGGCGACCTGATGCACCGGACGCCGCCAAAAAACCACAATTGCTTCCAACACAAGTGACCCGCTCTGCGGAAAAATGAGGTCGATACATGGCAAGTCCTACCCAGTTACCGAGTTGGCAATCCCTGGCACAGCATGCCGATACCCTGCGTCAGCGGGAGCTCAAATCTCTGTTTGCCGAGGATCAGTCCCGGTTCGACAACTTCTCTATTCGCGCTCCCCACATCCTGTTTG
The DNA here is from genome assembly GCF_002381585.1 of Marinimicrobium sp. UBA4209. Taxonomy (NCBI): domain Bacteria; kingdom Pseudomonadati; phylum Pseudomonadota; class Gammaproteobacteria; order Cellvibrionales; family Cellvibrionaceae; genus Marinimicrobium; species Marinimicrobium sp. UBA4209. The sequence goes on along the minus strand of NZ_DFTP01000079.1, from coordinate 17,918 downwards.
ATTATTCCAAGAATCTGATCACCGAAGAGACCCGTAAGGGGCTGCTGACATTGGCGGAAGAGTCCAAGGTGGCGGATTGGCGCAATCGCATGTTCGGCGGTGAGCACATCAACCGGACCGAAGATCGTGCGGTCATG